>WRFT01000268.1 GCA_009776385.1 Clostridia bacterium | reverse complement strand
TGCTTCATTTTTGCCGTCTTTGGTTTTCCATGCGCTGTAGCGGGAATAGCCCGCCGTCAGCGATCCCGCTTTTGCTTCCAGTCCATCGGAAACAATGCAGATTTCGTTATATGTAAATAACCCCGGAATGGTCGTCTTGTACGCCTCTATCTGCTCAAAAGCCATACGGCAGGTGGCGTTTTCGTCTGCGGGGTTTTTCAGTTCAAATATCACCATCGGAATGCCGTTGATGAACAGCAGCACATCCGGGCGTTTGTTGTAATGGTTTTGGACGACGGTGTATTGATTAATGACGAGAAATTCATTATTAAGTGGATTTTCAAAATCCACCACACGGACATAATCGGGTTTAATATCGCCGTTTTTACGATATTCTACGGGGATGCCGTCTACCAGCAGTTTGTGAAATTCTTCATTATCGGCGATAAGATTGGAAGTGGCGATGCGGGAAAGCCGTTTCGCCGCGTCGTTTATAATATCAGTGGGAACAGCAGGGTTAAGCTTAGTCAGTGCCGCTTTTAGGGGCTGTTCGAATACTTATAAATATCCATAATAATGAATATTTATAACCAAAGGGATTTTAGCGGGTGCATGTCGAAACCCAGAGTGAGGTGAAACGACATGACATCACAGAGGCGGCATGAAGTAACGGATGAGGAATGGGAACGATTGAGGAAGTATTTTCCAGAGCGTCAACCGGGACAGTTGGGCAGACCAAGGAACGATGATCGACAGATGCTTAATGGCATAGTGTGGATTATTCGGACAGGAGCGCCATGGCGAGATTTACCGGAACGATACGGGGCATGGAGTTCGGTGTATACCCGGTTTGCACAATGGCAAGAGACAGGGCTGTTCCAGATGATCCTAGCGGAACTGGGTATGGAAGCTGATCTGCAAGACATGAGCCTTGACAGCACGTTCGCACCGGTGCATCAGCACGGCACTGGTGCAAAAAAGGGGCGATAAACAGCGATGTCAACCAGCATATAGGGATCAGTCGCGGCGGCAGGACATCAAAGATTCATGGAGTGGTCGATGCCCTTGGCAATCCGATCCACGTACACCTCTCAGCCGGTAACTTGCATGATTCCACCGAGGCGGAAACAGCATTATCTGATGTGCCGATTGAGGGAACCATCGTTCTGGGGGACAAGGCCTATGGGTCGAAGGCTACCCGTGACTACATTACCCAAGCGGGCGCCTCCTACTGTATCCCACCTTTGTCCAACGTAAAGCACCCCTGGGAGTACGACACGTTCCTCTACAAGGAACGACATTTGGTAGAATGTTTCTTTCAGAAGCTGAAGCAGTTTCGTGGCGTCGCCACCAGGTATAACAAACTCGCCCGTCGTTTCCTCGCTGCTGTTCAGCTTGCTTGTATCTTGATTTGGCTCGCCTGATATGCACCCTTATGCATTCTCAAACGGCCCCTAGTATTACAGTTGTAAAACGAGCGCATGAGATATCCAATGATACCACATAGCAGAGATCTGATGATTTCTACGCCAGAGAATCCAGCGAAAGATGGAATGGGAGGATTTTGGGAAACCCAACCAATAACAAAGCAAATGTCGGACGTCTGCCTTGCTCAGGCACGCAAACCGCGCCCCCTTTTAAAGTCTTCAAGACTGGAAACCGTCGCGAGATGATCTTGAAAACGACCAACATCCGAGGTGCTTGCGCTCAAGCGAGTGAGCAGGGCGTGAGCAGCACAGCAAAGTGTGATGTGCTTATACCAGCCTGCATAGCTGCGTACTTCATAATGATCCAGACCCACCTGCGACTTGGTTTCAGCAAAGCTCTCCTCTACAGTCCAACGCATTCCGGCAATCTCTATGAGCCTGACAGGCAGGATATCTTCCGGTGCGCAACATACATAGGCTCGGGTCTCGCCAGTGCTTCTGCTCCTGCGGATTAACAGATGGCGTCGATATCCAGTCTGCGGCGGCGTATTGATTTGCCTAACCTGCCAATCATAGACGCGAACCCCCTTCGAACCATCTCCGCAACTTGCCCTCTCCCAACAGTTCGGGTCAAGTTCTTCAATGAGTTTACTGACACGGTGCTGTTTATACCCGATCCACAAATGATCTTTTCCCGATACGCATAGAACATAACTTTTTCCAACGCTTTCACACCATTGCCGGATATCATGGCTATCACCATATACACTGTCGCCTGCTACCCATGTAAATGGCACACCTGCCTCATACGTTCGCTTTAGCATGTCCAACGCAATCTGTGGCTTGGTGCGGAATACCACATCTTCAGGCACCCCGGCCGCCACTCGCCGCTCCCTATCTGTACACCACTCCTCCGGCAGGTAGAGTTCCCGGTCTATGAGCGTGTGTCCTTGCTCACTGGCATATGTCAAAAATACTCCGATCTGGCAATTCTCTATTCGTCCCGCCGTCCCGCTGTACTGTCGTTTCACCCCGCATGACTTTTTCCCCTGCTTTAGAAAACCTGTCTCATCTACCACTAATACCCCATAGGGCGAACCGATGCTA
>WRFT01000267.1 GCA_009776385.1 Clostridia bacterium | reverse complement strand
GAGTGAAGCCTTTAGCAGCGAGCCACATGTGTGGCGTGGCTGTCAGCGATCCAGCGGTTTCTCCCCGTTCTTTTTGCGTATTTCGCGGTTTTGTTCCCTCCCCGTCATCGCGAGCGCAGCGTGGCGATCCAGGGTTCCTTACCTTGTTATTATAATCTGCATTGTAATTATATTTATAAATATCAAAATCTAGATCGCCACGCCACTCACGTGGCTCGCGAAGACGTACCCTTGAGGTCTATATTTCCCGGCAATGAACTATTCTTGTCCCCGTCTTTTTTCGCGTATTTCGCGGTTTCGTTCCCTCCTCACGTCTTCGCGAGCCGCCAAAGGCGGCGCGGCGATCCAGCGTTCCTTACCTTGTCATAATAATCCGTATAAAAAGCGTATTAACAAATGCTAAAATCCGGATCGCCACGCCACTCACGCGGCTCGCGAAGACGGATTCAAGATGTCACTATATCTCATTAATCTATTATCCTTGGTGTCTCCTAATCCCTATCCCCTAACCCAAATGAATTGGAAAAGAAAAAGTTCGTTTCGTTTTTGACCCCTTTTAAATCTAACTGCCATATGGCTTTCAAGACTCGGTAAAAAATATTCTGACTTTTTCTGTTCGAATCTGAGAGCTTAGCAACTAACCCCTCCCCCCCGTCCCATTTCGCGTATTTCGCGTATTTCGCGGTTAAATCGTGCCCCTCCCCGTCCTCTTTCGCGGTTAATCGTCCTCCCACAACGAGGCTCGCTATACGCGTTGACACACGCGCCCGGTTTTGCTACAATTCCGCCGCCGGATGACGGCGCAAGGAGGCTTATATGACCGTTACGAAAGAAATGTCCATCGGCGAAGTGCTGAGAATGGATAAGGATACCTCCGGTATCTTTTTGTCGTTTGGCATGTCCTGCTTAGGATGCCCGCACGCGACGATGGAAAGCATTCAGGACGCCTGCGGGGCGCACGGAACCGACGCGGAAGAACTAACGCGCCGGTTAAACGAGTTCTTCGCGCAGAAAGCCTAACCGCCGGAAACGATCCTATTTAAATAAGACGGGAACCATCAATAGAAAGCGGAGGCGGCAGCCTCAGCTTTCTTTTGTCCATGCATCCAAAACGCTTGAATCAAAGCCTATCACCACGCGTGTCCCGCTGCGGATAATGGGGCTGACGAGGAATTGAGGATGGGTTAATAACTCCGCGCGAACCAGGGAGTCCGTATCCATATGGGCGGCGGGGTGGTTCAAGGCCCGTTTGTCGCGGCGGTCCACCAGCTTTGCGGCGCTCCCCGCGGCGCGGATAAACAAGTCCAGTTCCCGCTCACCCAATTTATGCTTTTCAAGGTCCACATACTGATAGGGTATCCGCCGCTCCTTAAAGAAGCGCAGAGCCTTTTGCGTGTCAAAATTCTTCTTGGCGGCGTACAACTGAATCACGCGCCGCTCCTTTTGCGCACGTCGCCGCCCGCGAAGGCCAAGATGCGGCATTGCATCGGGTTTAAAAGGCGCGAGGCGATGCGTTCCGTATAGCGCTCTTTCAAATTGTCTTTTGACAGGTTGGTGGAAAAAATAGTTTTTAAGTTTGCCTGTTGGCGCTCATTAATTAAATTAAACAGATACGGCAGGGTGATGTTTTCCATCATCGGTTCCGTTCCCAAATCATCCACCAAAAGCAGTTCCGCTTCCATCAGCGTGCGCATTTCCTCCGGGTCGTTCAGCTTATGCGCGGAACGCGCCATCTCAAAGGCTTTGTACGCGCTGACGCACTGCACTTGATACCCGCGTTCCAACACCCTGCGGGCCATCGCGTGCATCAAGAATGTTTTGCCGGTGCCGGCCTTACCCAGCAACAGTAAATCCGGCGTGTCGGTATCGGGGAACGACTCGGCGTAGGCTAGGGCGATGCGCCGGTTGACGCGCGCCGCTTCCCGCTGACTGCATCCGATTTCCGCGATGACCTCGTCGGAAAAAATGTTTTCATTAAAACTTGAAAAGGTTTGCGGCTCGCTTTCACGCAGGCCTACGGCGTCAAACAAGCGGCTGTGATAAACCGCCTTCAAGCATGCGCACATGTCTCTGACGCTTTCACCGGTATACCCCGTATCATGACAGACGGGACAGGTATAAACCGGCTGAAGAAAATCGGGCGGAAAGCTGTTACCCGCAAGCAATTCCCGGATGCGCCCGTCCGCGGCCTCCATTTCATCCACCGGCGCTTCCTGCCCCTCCATGACGGAGCGGAGGCCCGCAATAAGCAGGTCTCTGCGTTTGTCGTGCAGCGTTTTAATTTCCGGGCATTTCTGCGCGGCCTGCTCCAGCCTATGTATAGACAGGGCGGCGTTATCATCGCGTTTTTGCCTGTACTCGGTTAAAAGGGCATTCAGGATGTCTCCGCGCACGCTCATGAACGCTTCTCCTCCTCCAACTGCTCTTTGAGTTCCTTAAAATCATCCTCACTGTACACCCGCTGCTCATAATCCTGATGGGAGACGCGTTTGGCGGCGGGCTGGCTTTTTACGG
>WRFT01000266.1 GCA_009776385.1 Clostridia bacterium | reverse complement strand
TTTTTCATTCCCTCCGGCTGTGTACATGCCATCGGGAGCGGCGTGATGCTTTACGAAATACAACAAGCGAGCGATTTAACCTATCGGGTTTACGATTATAACCGGATGGGAGCGGACGGGAAAAAGCGCGATTTGCATGTTCAAAAAGCGCTGGATGTCTTGGCCGCCGCAAAGCCGCCGGAGCGCGTACGGCTGCCCGATGCAGCCGGCGTCTTCCGCGTGTTTAACGAACGCTGTTTTACCGTGGACAGCCTCGTTTCAAATGATCGCCTATCGCTGCCCCCATGCCCGTCCTTCGGCATTTTAACGGCCTTGGACCCCCTATCCCTTTACACGGGATACGACCGTATCCCCGCCTTGCCGATGCGTACATTCTTACTGCCCGCGTCCTGCCCGAGCCTTACGTTGGAAGGCCGGGGACGCGCGCTGCTGGCCATGCCGAAAGAGGAGGAAGTAAAATGAACGGTGAACAGTCCTGCGCGTTATCCCTTCCATTGCCTGAAGATATTCAAAAACGCAAATGGGCCGGCGATCTTGACGGCGCGGCGGAAGCTATTACGCGGCGCTTAAAGAAAAACCTGCCCAAGGATTTGCGCGACAGGCTGGAACTGGAATTGGAGATTCTAAAGCGGCTGCCGACCCAATACCCTTATAACAAGGCTCAGGCGCTGGCCGTCATGCGCGAGTCCATCGGCGATTTTACGGAGGAAGAGTTGGACGCGCTGGATCTGGACGGCTGCGTGGATTGGATTTATACGGACGCCGGAAAGCGGTATTTTGTACGTTTTCACATGACGCTTTTAAAAACGCCTGCATTGGCGCTGCGCGCGGGGAACCCTGTCACGCCTGACAGTGAATGGCTGGATCCGCTTATTGAACGCATCATAAACGAAGGTGAGCTCACCGCGCATATTGTTGCCCGCGCGGAACTGCGCGTATCGGACGACGCGTTCATTCCGGGTGAGACATACCGCGCGCATCTGCCCATCCCGGCCGACGCGCCGCAGACGCGGGATATCCATCTGGTGTTTCCGGGTTTCAAGCCTCGCATGACGGGCGGGCAGGACGATCCGCAGCGAACGGCGTTTTTTGAGGAAACGCTGACGGAAAACGCCGCGTTTACCTGCCAATACCGGTTTACCCAAATTGCGCGTTATGCCGATATTATGGGACTCCCGCCCGCGGAGGCGCTCTACCCCGGCGCGCCCCCGCCCGAGCCATGCGATTTGGCGGAGGAAGGCGCTTGTTTCCGCTTTACACCTTACTTAAAAGAACTGTGCCGGGATGTGACGCTCGGCTGCCCGACGCCCACCGATAAGGTGCGCGCCATTTACGATTTTGTTACCATGCACGTCACTTACGCGTTTGTACGGGATTATTTGCAAATTCCGGACCTTGCCGAGTATGCCGCCGTTAACCTGCGCGGCGACTGCGGTATACAGGCTATTTTATTTATCGCGCTGTGCCGTATCGCCGGTATACCCGCGCGCTGGCAATCCGGTGCGGTTATCGCCAAAGGTTTTATCGGCAGCCATGATTGGGCGCAGTTCTATTTGGAAGGATGGGGATGGCTGTTCGCGGATTGCTCCTTCGGCGGGTCCGCGTACCGCTCGGGCAATGAAATACGCCGGTTGTTTTATTTAGGCAATTTGGAACCGCTGCGCCTCGTCTTTAACCGCGCCTGCCAAAAGCCGTTGACGCCGGATAAACGCTTCCCGCGTATCGACCCGTATGATAACCAGACAGGCGAAATAGAATGCGGCGCGAAGGGCTTTAACGGACGTGAAACGGACGGGGATATCACGCTTGTGCAGCTGCGTTATGACGGGTTGGACGGCGAGGACGCCGGTTGATTAAATTGACGAAAATTTAACAAAACGCACCCCGCTGTCTTGCGCGTCTTGGCGCGATAAGGTATAATGACAGTGTGAAATATAGCACACGGAGGAGGAAGAAAACCATGATCAAAATAGGCATTAACGGATTTGGCCGCATCGGCCGTCTTGTTTTCCGAGTGGCCGCCAACGACCCGGATGTGCGCGTCGTGGCCGTCAACGACCCGTTTATCGACCTGAAATACATGGAGTATATGCTGCGGTACGACACCGTGCACGGCCGGTTTGATGGCGACATTCAAGTAGATCAGGCGAACGGTATGCTGGTTGTCAACGGCAATCCGGTGAAAGTGTTTTCCTGCATGAAGCCCGAGGAAATCAAGTGGGGCGAAGCGGGCGCGGATTATATCGCGGAAGCCACCGGCGTTTTCTGCGATACGGCCGGCGCGTCGGCGCATTTTAACGGCGGCGCCAAGAAGGTGGTTATCACCGCGCCGGCAAAAGACAAGGAAACCCCCATGTTTGTGATGGGCGTCAACCACGAAAAGTACAATAAAACCATGAACGTCGTCTCCAACGCTTCCTGTACCACCAACTGCTTGGCGCCTTTGGCCAAGGTGATTAACGACAATTACGGCATTCAAAGCGGCCTGATGACCACCGTGCATGCCACCACCGCCACCCTGAAGACTGTTGACG
>WRFT01000265.1 GCA_009776385.1 Clostridia bacterium | reverse complement strand
TTGTGGGAGAGGCCATGCTGCAGCACGGCTTGGTTCGCAATAAACGTGAAATGCATGAAAAAGTGGTGGAAGTCATCCGCAAATGCGGCCTCTTTCCGGAACAGGCTCGCCGATATCCGCATCAGTTTTCGGGCGGGCAGCGCCAACGTATCTGCATCGCGAGAGCCTTGGCGGTAAACCCGGAGTTCATTGTCTGCGACGAGGCCGTTTCGGCGCTGGATGTCTCCATTCAATCGCAAATTATCAACCTGCTGAAAGACATGCAGGAAGAAATGCACCTCACCTACCTGTTTATTTCACATGACCTGTCGGTGGTTAAATTTATCTCCGACGATGTGGGCGTGATGTATTTGGGCCAAATTGTTGAAATGGGCACGAAACAGCGCATATTCGACCGCCCGCTGCACCCCTATACCGAAGCGCTGCTTTCAGCGGTTCCCTCATTCGACCCCTCCGCGCGGGCATCCAAGACGCGCATCCTGCTGGAAGGGGATATTCCATCACCCTCCAACCCGCCATCCGGGTGCCGCTTCCATACGCGCTGCCGTTATTGTAAGGACATATGCCGCGAGCAGATTCCCGAATACCGCGAGGCGGAACCGGGGCATTATGTGATGTGTCATCAAGCCGGGGCCTCCGCTTAGGTTATGTTCCAACGGCGACGCGTCGAACAGGACCTTCTGCGTATCCGCCAGGCAAATCTCCCACACACACGGGAGGTTGACGTTGAGGCTGCCGCACCCGAAAAAAAAGAGCCGGCGCGTGACCGCATCGGCGCGAAAGACATTTTAGCCATGGTGATAGCCGTTTTTTCAATTATTTTGCCGTATGTGCTGTTCTTCATCGGTGTTTTGGGCGCGGTTGTGTTCGCCCTGAGCCGATTGCTGCGTTAAAAGGGTTTCCCGCGCATCATCAGCATCACCTCTCCCGGCCCATGCCAGTACCGCGCGGGCTGCCGTGAGGTTCATTCCCTTTACGCCTCGCAATTCTTCCAGAGAGGCTTCCTTAATGGCTTTGAGCGATTGAAAACGCTTGAGCAGCACGCGCACACGCTGCCGGCCGATGCCGGGTATTTCTTCCAAACGGCTGTGCAGGCTTGTACGGTCACGCAGTGAGCGGTGGTAGGTAATGCCAAACCGATGCGCTTCATCGCGAATCCTTCTGATGAGATGCAGTTCGGGCGAATGCAGGTCGGGTATCATCGGCTCGCTTCTTCCGGGCAGATAGATTCCGTCTGTTTCCTCCGCCAGGCCGAACATGGGGATATCCAGCCCCAGTGATAACACGGCGTCCCGGGCAAATCGCAGCTGCTGCTCCCCGCCGTCGATGAGGATTAGGTCGGGAAGCTCTGAAAAGCGTCCGCCCTCCGGAGGAAGGCCGCGCATTTCCCGCTCCGCCCGTTCTTGAACCGCGCGGCGCATGCGCCTTAACATCACCTCTTGGTGCGACGCGAAATCATTGGCGCCCTGCACCGTTTTTATTTTGAACCGTCTATACTCTTTTTTCTGCGGCACACCGTCCATAAACACGACCATCGCGCCCACGGACAGCACGCCCTGGGTGTTGGAAATATCGTATCCCTCGATGCGCCGCGGTGTTTGCTTTAACATTAAAAGTTTTCCGAGCGCCTCGCAGGCGCCGGTCGTGCGTTCTTTGAGTACCGCTTCCCGCGCGTTGCGTTTTTGCAGGGCATCTAAAGCGTTTGACTCCGCCATGCGCACCAAAGCAAGCTTTGCCCCGCGTTTTGGGCAGGCAATGGTGACCGCGCCGCCCTTAACGGAACGAAGCCAAGCTTCCATCATCATGCTGTCCGGAAGGTCCGCTAACAAAACGGAGCGCGGAATCATGGCCGCGTTTTGGTAATATTGCAATATGAACGCCGACAGCACTTCACGGGGATCCTCCGCGCCCTCGCGCGGAAGGAGAAACTGCGCGCCGCCCGTCATCTTGCCCGCGCGGACAAACAACACCTGCGCCATGGCATCCAGACCATCCTGGCTGATACCGATCACATCCTGCTGGCCGCCGCCGGTTTGAATCATGTTTTGTTTTTCCATTAAGTTGCGCACGTCTTTGATTTTATCCCGCAAGGCCGCCGCCTGTTCATAACGGAGCGCGCGCGAGGCCTCCCGCATCTCTTCTTCTAAACCGGCCGCGATTTCCTGATAATGGCCGTTTAAAAACTTTAGCACGCCGTCTATGACTTGCCGATAACGTTTTTCACCGCATTCCGCGGCACACGGCGCCAAGCATCGGCCGATTTGGTAGTTTAAACAGGGCCGGCCCGGTTTCTTCAGCGGAAGGCTTTTGTTACAGGAGCGTATCGGGAAAACGCCCCGAAGCGCGTCCATGACCTGCCTGACCGCTTCGGCGGATTTATACGGGCCAAAATAGCGCGCGCCGTCTTTCTGCATACGCCGTTCCAGTGTTACCTGAGGAAACGGTTCTTTTAAATCTACACGGATATAGGGGTAATGCTTATCGTCTTTTAACAGAATATTGTAATACGGCTTATGTTTTTTAATCAGATTGCATTC
>WRFT01000264.1 GCA_009776385.1 Clostridia bacterium | reverse complement strand
GTACAAAGGCATAGCAGTAAATGTTAAAAACTGGATCGCCACGCCGTTCACACGGCTCGCGAAGACGTGGCCTTGAGGTTTATGTTGCTCGAGTAGTGCATTACCCTTGATACGTCATCGCGAGCCGACTTCAGCTGTCCCTAAACCCTAACCACTACCCCCTACTTTTCTCGTCTTCGCGAGGTGACGAAGCGATCCAGCGTCATCTGCCTTGTTATTATTTGTACAAAGGCATAGCAGTAAATGTTAAAAACTGGATCGCCACGCCGTTCACACGGCTCGCGAAGACGTGTGCCATGGGATCTACATTTCTCATTACTCATTAAAGCGTTACTCTTAATTTGTCATTGCGAGCGTGAGCCTTTAGCCGCAAGCGAATCGCGGCGAATCAGATACTGACCACTAACCACTACCTCCCCGCGTATTTCGCGGTTCGTTCATCCTCCCCCGTCATTGCGGGCCGCGGCCTTAAACCGTACCGCAGCGCAGCGGGCAAACCGAACGGCACCGGTAGCATTTAATCAGCAGGCGCTTATTCTGTATGACGAAAAACCGGCGGCACGCGTCTTTATCAAACGCGCCGGGGTCGGCCAACGCGCCCGAAGGGCAAGCCTTGACGCATTGTCCGCAATTTGTACAAAGCGTGTTTTTAATCTTCTTGTCCGGGGTGAGCGGAGCGTCGGTTAAAACGGCGCTAAGCCAAAGCAGGTTGCCGTACTGCGGGCTCGTCAGCAAGTAGTTGCGCGTGATGACCCCTATTCCGGCCAACTCCGCCGCGTGTTTTAAAGATATATGCCCTGAAAACTGGCCATTGACGTTCTTCCCGCCGGACGCGCTGACTGCCTTGGCCGCGTATCCCAACGCGGTTAAGCGTTTGGCGGTTTTTTTGGCGATATCCGTCATTTTAAGCAAAATGGCGTTGCGGCGCTCGGTATACGCTTCGGGAGCCAGCGCCAAGGCTTCTTTTGGAAAGGGCACGCCCAAGACGATGACGGACAGGCATCCGGGCAGCGCATCGGCGGGCTTGGTTCCGTCGGGCGCCAAAGTAAAATCGGAGGCGGTGGCAATGCCCGCGACGCTCGCGCCCGCGGCCAAGCCGATTTGTTTTACCGTATTGCTGTCCAACGCGTTTGCCATAGCATTTCACCCTTATTGTAAAAGATACAAAAATCATAACACAGCAAAGGGAAAATGGGAACATGAAACGAAATGAAACAACACATAACGAACAGGAGGGCACTTTGTATGGAAACGACACACGCCAACAGCGAGCCGCTCGTCTTCAAAGAGCTGCCAAAGGAGCAAAGGAAGGCGCTGCAGAAAGAATTTTCCAAAACCACTGCCGCCAAGAAAGGCAATAAAACGCTGATCATCATTGCCATTTTATTCGCCGCCATTGCCCTAACCGGCGCTGTTCTCGGCTTGGTGACGGGCCACGAGTCCTCTTTGGCCACCTTTCCGGCATTCTTCCTATGCATCATACCCTCCGTTGTCCATCAGCAGCGGTTTGAAAAATGGCTGAAAGAGGAAAAGAACATCATAACAAGCCATAAAAAGTAATCTGCCGCGGCAGTATCAGCGGCCCGCAGACAAACGGCAACCGATGTTACGGCGCATTCGGCGCGGAGATGGCAGGTTTATCAAACATATACGGCACCAGCATTTTTCCCGCCTATCCGGCGCGATGATATTGTATACAAAGCTATTGGATACAGTTGACAGGAGACAATCGCCGTGCTATCCTCTGTTTCGAAGTATAGACTATCAAAAGTACTACATTTTGATAGCGAAGGAGGATGGTTATCTCTATGAAGAAGCTGCTCTGTATGGTCTTAGCGCTCGGTTTAATTATGGGCTTGTGCGCGACGGCAGCCGCCGAAGACTTGGGCATCGGTACCGCGAAAATCGCGATACTCACCGGAACCACCACACAAGGCGAGGAAGAATTCCGCGCCGCCGAGGGGCTTATGGCCCTGTACCCCAACAATGTTGTGACCGGAACCTATCCGGACAACTTCTCCTCCGAGGTGGAGACCACCATCGGCACCCTCGTATCCTTCGCCACTGACCCGGACGTGAAGGCAATCATTTTCTGCCAGGGCGTCGCGGGCGCAACGGCCGGCTTCCAACAGATCCGCGAGATCCGCGATGACATCCTGCTGCTGACCGGCGTACCGGCGGAAAAGCCTGAAGTCATCAGTTCCGCGGCGGACATCGTACTGAGCGTCGACGACATCAGCGCCGGCGACCAGATTATTGACATCGCCCATGGTTGGGATGCGGACGTGTTCATTCACTATTCCTTCGCGCGTCACATGTCCTATGACACCATCGTGGCCCGCTACAACATCTTCCAGGCCAACTGCGAGAAGCTCGGCATTGAGTTTGTGCCCAGGGACGCCCCCGATCCCACAGGCGAAGCCGGAATGACCGGAGCCCAGCAGTTCATTTTGGAAGACGTACCCACCGTCATGAGTGAGTACGAAGGCAAGAAGGTTGCTTTCTTCAGCACCAACTGCGGCATGCAGGAAGCGCTGCAAATTGCTATCCTCAATCAG
>WRFT01000263.1 GCA_009776385.1 Clostridia bacterium | reverse complement strand
ACTTTGAAACACCGGAACTCATTGCGGATGGCTCCTACGCTTTTATACACGCTCAGCCGGAGTTGGTTGATAAGGAGTCCGATAACTTTCGTGTGGTCGGCAGGGTCCTCTCAGCGCTGGAGTTGGGTAGGGCGGCGGGGGCCGGTATGTCCGGCGCACATGCTAATGGTCACGGGCAGGTCTGCCCAATGATGAGTTCCGGCTCAAATACAACCCTTGTCGGCCCCCAATCGGGGTTCTCTATGGAACGCACCAGCGTTTCCACGCCGGCCTTGCCCATTTCGTACAGCGGCTGGCGCATGGTCGTGAGCCTCGGGAACAGCATATCAAACGTATCCGGCCTGTCATCGTCAAAGCCGATGATGGCCACATCCTCCGGCACGCGCAGGCCGTTTTCATACAACGCCCGTATCACGCCGTACGCGGGTTTATCGGCGCCTGCAAAGCACGCGTCCGGAACCTTATTGTCGCGTAAAAGCGCGCTGATGCGCTTGTAAGCCAGCTCTTCCTCAAAATCGGCGCAAACGATGTTGGTTTCATTTATATCGGCATGGGCATCCCGCATCGCCGTTAAAAAACCCTCGCGCCTGTCCAGCGAGACATTAAAATGAAGATCCCCCGTTACATGCCATATTTTCTTGCGGCCGAGTTCCAGCAAGTGTTTCGTCGCCTTGTAGGCCCCGCCCACATTGTCAAGCTGAATATTGTTAAACTCATGATCCGGAATATATCCCTCTATCAGCACAAAGGGATTGGGCTGTTCTATCATTTCCTTAAAAACATCGCCGTCCGAAAGCCGGCTTCCGAAGGCGATCATCCCATCCGTCCTGCCCTGCATAAAATAGTCCACATACCTGAATTTGACTTCATTGTTGGCTCTGCCGCTGCAAAAAATAATGTTATACCCCAGCTTCTCGCTCGTATCTTGCATACCCTTAATAAGGTCAAATACAAATTTATCGCACAAATCATCCATTACCACGCCGATGGTCTGGGTCTTCTGGTTGGACAGCGCGCGGGCCAGGGCATTGGGTTTATAATTGTACTCTTTGATGGCGGCCAGTATTTTTTTACGGTTTTCCGGGCTGACACCCGATCGGTTGTTAAGAACCCGTGAAACAAGCGACCGGGAAACATTCGCCTTATTGGCTATATCGGAAATGGTTGCCATATACCATCACATCACTCACGCGTATTTATTTTAGTATAGGATGCCCGCCAAACAATGTCAACCGGTTTACAATCGCGTTACCTTATGCTAAAGTAACCTCGAAAAGGATGGTGTGTAAAATATGATTTCTAAGGTTGAAGAAAGGCTTCAGGCGCTGGGCGTTGTGCTGCCGCAGGTTCCCGCGCCCGTGGCCGCCTATGTTCCGGCCAAACGCGTCGGAGACATTATTTACTCTTCCGGGCAAACGGCGTGGGAGAACGGGATACTGCGCTACCCCGGGCGCGTCGGTGGTACCGTTACGCTAAACGAGGCTGTGCAGTCGGCCCGCATATGCGCCATCAACTGCATCAGCGCCCTGCGTTCGGTCGCCGACTTGGACCGCATTGACATACTCAAGGTAACCGGGTTTGTCAACGCCGATGCGGACTTTGGCGACCATCCGGCGGTGATTAACGGCGCGTCGGAGCTGATTATCGCGGCCTTCGGCGAAAGAGGGCGGCATGCCCGTTGTGCCGTCGGCACCGCTTCACTGCCGTCATCCGCCTCCGTGGAGCTGGAAATATTGGCCGTGTCTGTGGACTAAAATATGCCAAAAAGCGTATGGCCGCATGATAGATAAGGAGCGTAACGGCCCATGAACATCTACGAAAAGCTGGGCATAAAAACCGGTATCAACGCGTGGGGCACCGTGACAAAGCTGGGCGGCTCGCGTCTGTCATCCGAGGTGCTTCAGGCAATGGCCGACGCGGGCAAATCCTTTGTGCCAATGTTTGAATTCCACCGAAGGGCCGGTGAATACATCGCGGGGCTGTTGGGCGCGGAGGCCTGCTGCGTCACATGCGGCGCGGCCGCCGGGCTGGCTGTTTCGGCCGCCGCCTGCATGACGCGCGGGGAACACCCAAAGGCGCTGCGCCTGCCGGACACCACCGGCATGCCCGATGAGATTCTCATGTTAAAGGCGCATCGGATACTCTACGATCAGGCATTGCGTCTGTCCGGCGCCGCAATCCGCGAGGTGGGTACCACCTCCTTTGCCGCGCCCGACTTGCTGGAGGCCGAGCTCAATCACCGCACGGCGCTTTTTGCTTATGTCGCCGAAGCCGAGTGCATGCGCGGGTCGGTACCGCTGCCCGGCCTTGTTCCCGTGCTTAAGCGGCACGGCATACCGATTGTCGTGGACGCCGCGGCGGAACTGCCGCCTGTTGAGAATATAAACAAATATCTCGGCATGGGGGCCGATTTGGTCGTTTTCAGCGGCGGCAAGGAGATACGCGGCCCTCAGGCGTCCGGCTTCATTGTAGGCGGAAAGGAATGGATTGACGCCTGTCACGCGAACTGCTGTCCCGGCTACGGCATAGGCCGTTCGATGAAAATATCCAAGGAAACCGTCGCCGGCCTGGT
>WRFT01000262.1 GCA_009776385.1 Clostridia bacterium | reverse complement strand
TGACGTCCTTGCGCATATCCTCCGTGTTGATGCAGATAACCCTGCCCTCCCCCGTAAAAACAGACAGGCCCGCCGTGTTAATTTGGCCCGTTTTAATTAAAACCTTATCCAACTCGGCTTGAAGATACGCCGTATCCCTAAGGATTTCAGATGACGTCATGTAAGCCGACAAAAGCTTTTTCGATTCTTCCAATACCCTTTGATACCCGCGGTTTTCGGATATATCATTCCATTGACTCATTTGCTTCTTAAGCGAATCGTCCGGCTGTTCATTCGGATAGCCGTTGACACTGCCTGCCGTTAAGCGGTTGACAACGGTATATGTTTTATCGCTGTCAGTTATCTCAAACACCGTATGATTATCCCGCGCCGAGACGGTAAACAGGGCGTCTTGATAATACACGGCCTTGAAATACCGAAACTGTTCAATTGATTTTTCGGCGCGAAGCATTATTCTTGCATCGTGGACGATGGCGTTATTGCCCACATTATCGTTCAGCTCAATATAGGTTTCTATATAGGTGCCCAGCTCAGTCAGCGCGTATCCGGCAATGCCGAGGAAAGCCGCTAACGCCACGGCTATCAGGCAGTTGAGCAGAATTTTTCTAAGCATCGCGACCTCGCTTCATCGGGCGGCAGCGCGGGAGTTGAACTGAACGCCCAAGCACCGCTTTTCTTTTATTTTGTCACCTTACAGGCGTCATGCGGGTTTGTCAAGAAAAACAAGGAAAAAGCAGACAGCCTGAAAAAAGTGTTGACAACCCCATACGGCTGGTCTATAATCGCGCTCGGTTGACCTTTTAACTGCGATGAAGGGAAGAAGTACCCCACCTGAGTGTCCTTAAAAGAGAGCCGGCGGTTGGTGTGAGCCGGCAGGGAACGGCGGGCGAATACATCTCGGAGCAGCGTCCCGAACGGTACAGGATGCCCTGTCACTTAAGTAGGCGACGACGGGAATGCCCGTTACAGCATAGGGGTATGCAGTACCCCATGAGCGTGTGGCCGTGAGGCCGCGCGAAACTGAGGTGGTACCGCGGTTATAGCGGCATTGAAACGGCCAAAGCCTTTCATCGCCAACAGAATCGCCCTCGGATGGTAGTCCGTGGGTTTTTTTATTTTATTAAGAAAGGTGTGTCTCAACATGTTCATCAAGGTCATTCTGCTGCTGGTTTTCTTCGCGCTTACGGTTTTTGTAGGTCTTTACTTCCGGAAACGGGCTGCCAGTGTGGGTGATTTCGTGTTGGCAGGCCGTTCCGTGGGACCTTGGCTGACCGCCTTCGCCTATGGCACCACCTATTTTTCCGCCGTTATTTTTGTCGGTTACGCCGGGCAGTTCGGCTGGAAGTTCGGCACGGCCGCCACGTGGATAGGCCTGGGCAACGCCTTTATCGGCTCGTTGATGCCGTGGATTATACTGGGGCGGCGGACGCGCATTATGACGCATCATTTAAAAAGCGCCACCATGCCGGAGTTCTTCGGATCTCGGTTTAACTCCAACGCACTCAAGATAGGAGCCTCCATCATTATCTTTATATTTCTCATCCCCTATACCGCCTCGTTGTACAACGGCCTTTCGCGCCTGTTCGCGATGGCGTTTAACATCGATTTTATTTACTGCATTATCGGGATGGCGGTTCTAACCGGCGTGTATGTGGTGGCGGGAGGGTATTTTGCCACGGCGGTCAACGACTTTATTCAAGGCATTGTCATGCTGAGCGGCATCATCGCCGTGATTGCGGCCGTTATAAACGGTAACGGCGGTTTTACCAATGCCATCAATGCCCTGGCCAGTATAGAGGAACCCGGTATGGCGCCCGGCGCGTTTACCTCCTTTTTCGGGCCCGACCCATTAAACCTGCTGGGTATTGTTATCTTGACCTCGCTTGGCACATGGGGGCTTCCGCAGATGGTTTCCAAGTTTTATGCCATTAAATCTGAAAAAGCCATATCCAAGGGCGCCATCATTTCCACTGTTTTCGCGGTCATCGTCGCGGGCGGCTGTTACTTTTTAGGCAGTTTCGGGCGGTTATACTCTGATGTCGCGGAAGTGGGCGCGAACGGCGCGGTGATATATGACTCCATTATTCCCAATATCATCTCCCAACTCCCGGATCTGCTCATCGGCATTGTCGTTCTTCTGGTGCTTTCCGCCTCCATGTCCACACTGTCCTCGCTGGTTATCACCTCCTCGTCCACGTTGACGCTGGATTTCCTGAAAGGCCATGTTATCAAGAAGCTGGATGAAAAAATGCAGCTGATTACCATTCGGCTGCTGATTGTGGTCTTTATCATCGTGTCCGTCATCATCGCCACCATACAGTACACCGGCGGCATTACCTTTATCGCGCAGCTGATGGGGATATCATGGGGCGCTTTGGCAGGTTCTTTCCTGGCGCCGTTCCTGTTCGGACTGTACTGGAAACGCGCGACCAAAATCTCCGTATGGTGCAGCTTTGCGTTCAGTACGGTACTGATGATTGCTAATATACTGGCAAACAGCGCGTTCCCCGTCATTCTGCGTTCGCCCATCAACTGCGGCGCGTTTGCCATGCTGGCCGGTTTTATCATTGTGCCCGT
>WRFT01000261.1 GCA_009776385.1 Clostridia bacterium | reverse complement strand
TTCCGGTATGCTTTTTATGTCATCTTCCGCTTTTTCCTTAACATTAGAAGATTCCCACACTTTATTCAGTTCCGAGGGGATATCGATTCGCGGGAAAACAGAACAGCCCTTTTGAACGGGTGTGCCGGGTTTCAAAGCGCCAAAGCATGCTAATGAATCCCACGTTTTAATGGTTTCATCTTGCGTACAAATCCTCAGGAACACTTCCTTGACAGTATTGGGCATGGCAAAACCGATTAGTACCCCAACAAACCTTAAGCATTCCGCGAGCAAATAGAGCACCGTCTTCAGACGGGCTTTCCCCTCCTCGCTTCTTCCGAGTATCCAAGGCTGTGTTAAATCGATATACTTGTTGCATTCGCCGATGAGGTTCCAGATTTCTGTAAGCGCCAGTGAGTACTGCAGCGCGTTCATATGTTTTTCTACTTGTCCGGGCAGCGCCAACGCCTGCTTTATAATTGTTTTATCTATCTCTATATAAGCACCGGGTTCCGGCAGAGACCCTTCAAAGTATTTTTCAACCATCGCCGTCGTCCTGCTGATGAGGTTCCCAAAATCGTTTACCAGATCCGCGTTGATGCGGGTTAATAAAGATTCAAAGACAAACTGCCCGTCTGAACCGAAGGGCATTTCGCGCAGTAAATAATACCTGATTGCATCCGAACCGTATTTTTCGCATAACACCTTCGGATCGATAACATTACCGACCGATTTGCTCATTTTGCCGCCATCCAGCAGGAGCCATCCGTGTCCGTATACCAATTCCGGCAGGGGCAGTTGCAGCATATGCAGCACAATCGGCCATATAATTGTATGGAAACGCGTGATTTCTTTGCCGACCAGATGGACATTGGCAGGCCAATACTTTTGAAGCAAGGTATTTTCAGGCGTGCCATACCCTAATGCCGTAATGTAGTTGGTCAACGCATCCAGCCAAACATAAACGGTATGTTTGTCATCGAAATCAACCGGTATACCCCAGCGGATGGAGGTTCTGGAAACACATAGGTCTTCCAGGCCCGGCAGCAAAAAATTATTCATCATCTCGTTAGCTCGCGATATCGGTTGAATGAATCCGGGATGATCGCGAATATACTGTATAAGCCAATCGCCATAGCGGGAAAGCCTTAAAAAATAGCTTTCTTCCCGCGTCTTTTCAACCGGCCGGCCGCAATCCGGGCAGCGCCCCTCCTTGAGCTGAAGATCCGTCCAAAATGATTCACAGGGGGTACAGTACCAACCTTCATACTCACCTTTATAGATATCGCCTTGTTCGTACAGGGTCTTGAAAATAAATTGAACCGCCTTCACGTGACGATCATCCGTCGTACGCAGAAAATCGTCATAAGCGACATCCATGGCGCGCCACAAATCTTTAATATTACTGACGATTTCATCCACATATGCCTGCGGCGTGACGCCTTGAGACAGTGCCTTTCGTTCAATTTTCTGCCCGTGCTCGTCTGTGCCCGTCAAGAAAAACGTATCATACCCTGTCATTTTCTTAAAACGCGCCATGCTGTCGGCAGCAACGGAACAATACGCATGGCCTATATGCAAGTTGTCGCTTGGATAATAGATAGGGGTTGTGATATAAAACGTTTTCTTCATGTCCGGTTTTCTCCTCGCTTTGTTAGCATGTTTTAATAATAAAGCCGCGTTATAGAATGAATCGCTTCAGATCCTGCTTGTTCTCGCCCGATAAATGATCCCGTACATACTCACCATTTATTTCCAGCGTTACTTCCGGCATATCCTCGTCTCCCGCGTTGAAGGAAATATCCTCTAAGACCTGTTCGAAAACAGCATGTAACCGTCTGGCGCCCAAATCTTCGCCCGATTCATTTGCCTGACAGGCGGCGCCGGCAATTTCACGGATCGCATCTTCCGTAAAAGTTACACTGACCTTATCAACTTTAAGCAGTTCTTGGTATTGTTTGGTTAACGCGTTTTCCGGCAGCGTTAGTATCTTAATAAAGTCCTCCATGGACAGGCTTTTTAACTGCACATGCACGGGAAATCGGCCTTGCAATTCCGGGATAAGGTCGGTAACCTTTGAAATGTGAAAAGCACCCGCCGCGATAAACAGGATATAATCCGTTTTTACCGCACCGTACTTGGTGTTGACCGTACTTCCTTCCACAATCGGCAGGATATCCCTTTGCACACCTTCGCGGCTGACATCCGGCCCATGACCATTGGATCGACCTGCTATTTTATCGATTTCATCCACAAAGACAATACCATTCTGCTCCGCGCGATTAATGGCCTCTTCCTGAACGGTATCTTTATCAACCAGTTTGTCCGCCTCTTCCTGCATGAGTATTTTACGCGCCTCTTTAACTTTAACACGCCGTACTTTCATTTTTTTGGGTAATATGCCGCCCATCATATCGCCGACACTGATAGAGCCGCCGCCAACTTCCAACTGCGGCATGGTTTCTTCCACTTCAATTTCAATTTCGCGTTCTTCCAATTCACCGTTTAACAGCATACGCCGAAGGGTTTCACCCTTCGCGTGTTGTTCGTTGCGGTCTTCCGGCGACAATTCCTTTTCCTTTTGCTTTCCAAGTAAAAAGTCGAGGGGATTTTCACTCTT
>WRFT01000260.1 GCA_009776385.1 Clostridia bacterium | reverse complement strand
TTGTCATGGGCTGCATGCCTCCTCTATTTTTACTTTTTCCGCCAGCGGATAGCAAATTTTGCAGGTATTCGTGTAAAGCAGCTTACGTCCCGAAATTTCACCGCTGACGGTATCCGTTCCCACCCGCTCAATGCTTACGGATTCATACATACCGTCTTTCTTGCGAGTATACGTGACGGGGCCGTTTTCTATCCTGTACAGCGTTGGAGGCTTCGTATCCGTTAGGACCGTTCCGATAATATGGTTATCATCGAATGTGATGATTATTTGGCAGGCGCAGTCGGTATCGTTACGCGCCTTAACGTCTATCCATCCCTCGGAGATGGTGGCGTCCACCCCCTTGATGACGTCACTGTTTTGTTCGGGGAACTCCTTAGCATCATGCCCAACCCGCTCCGTGATGGTCAGCGGCGTATGCAGGAACATCCAAAATAACAAATTGCTCATTTGACACAGGCCGCCGCCCGGCGCGGTAGTGAGGTTGCCGTTTAATACCTTTAAGCCGGTTTTATAGGAAGTATGCGCATCCGCATGGCGTACGCACCGCCAAAAGGAGAAGGTTTCACCCGGCTTTATCAAAAGGCCGTTCAATGTTTTAGCCGCCAGCTTTAGGTTAAACACCTTGTTTTCCTGATATACCATATCAAAACCGGTATTACCGTTGCGCATCGTACAATCCGTTGTAAAAAGCATATAGGGGAGTTGTTTTTCATCAATGGTTTCCGCGTAGCGGCGGCCATCACAACACATCTTAGCGTAGAAAAGCGCCTTACGCTGCATGAGTCTGACCGGCAGCAGGAAAGGAAACCGTTGTGTCACTCTTTTTCTGCTCATGAAATGCCTCCGTTGATTTGTGCATTTTTGTTCCTGACTACCTTCCGAATCTATATTTAAACACCATGATTGCTTTCCGAACTCTTTTCCTGTAAGCGGCATAAAAAGCCCGCTCCCACGGTTTTCAGTCTACCGAAAAGGAACGGGCCGGTTTTGAATATTTACTTACTTTTTTCATAAGAAAAAGGAGAGATACTCTTTATGTTTTCTTAAGATTATTTCGGCATGGCGGGAAGTTCCACCGTAAAGGATATTTGCCTGCCGTCACTGTCCGCGACAATACGCCCTCCGTGGGAGACGACTATTTCCTTGGCAATTGCCAAGCCTAAGCCCGCGCCGCCCGTATCGGAGGTACGGGCGGAATCCAGCCGATAGAACTGCTCAAAAATGGCTGTGAGCTTATCTTTTGATATGCATCCCGTGTTGGTAAACACAATGGAAACCATGTCATCGGAAATGGCTGCCGAGATGGTAATGACGCTGTTGTCGGGGCTGTAGGCGACGGCGTTTTTTAGCACATTGTTAAAAACGCGCGCCAGTTTACCGGGGTCGCCGTATACCAGCATATCCTCCGGAACTTGAAGGTCAGCCTGTTTGCCCTTGGCTGAAAGCAAAGGGTAGAACTCGTCCGTCATCTGCGCCAACATGGTATACAGGTCTATGTTCTCTTTGGACAAAGAATCTGCCTGAAAATTGTACCGTGTAATTTCAAAAAACTCATCGACAAGCTTTTCAAGCCTGTTAGCCTTATTTAATGTAATATGAACGTATTTTGCTTTTTGTTCGGGCGGCATATCCGGCGCTTCGTCAAGCAGGCTTAAGTACCCTATGACGGAAGTCAGCGGGGTCTTGATGTCGTGCGCCAGATACATCACCATGTCGTTTTTACGCTGTTCGGATAATCGGGCTTCCTGCTTGCGATCTTCAAGCGTCTGTTTTATTGCCTTTAACTTGCTCTCCATGGTCGCCATTTCGGGTGACAACACGATATGACGATCCTTTTTTTCGACAAGGTCATCCAGGCCATTGCTTATTTCCATAAAGTATTTTGAAAACTGTGACAGCATAAAGCGGGATAGAATCATAAAGAAAACCACCACGACACCCAGTAGTATATAATTAAGGTTATTATAAATAAGCCGCAGATACAAATCCCGCGCGTCATTGAAAGTCATACCGAAAAGCTTTTGAATCGCGTCAACGACAAACTCACGCACATTGCCGCGTGCGAGTGTTTGAATCAAAAATACGACAGTTATTGCCAACACCATGATCAATGCGATTTTCCTGAAAATTTTCCATTCTAAAGCCTGATAGCCCGGTTTTTGGTTGCTTCTATTTTTCAATTTTATAGCCGACCCCCCATACCGTCTTAATATATTTCGGGTTATCCGTCGTATCGCCTAATTTCTCGCGCAAATGCCGGATATGAACGGTGATGGTGTTGTTGCTTTTAGTAAAATACTCGTCCCCCCAAATTTCATGGAATAACCGTTCCGAACTGACAACATTTCCTTTATGCTCGCACAGGATACGCAGAATCGAAAACTCCGTAGGCGTAAGGGATAATGGCTTTTCATTTAAAAGCGCTTCATGCGTGTTAATGTCCATGACGAGACCGGAATGGACGATGATTCCATTATCGCTTTTTACCGACAGTCCGCCGAGTTTTGTGTATCGTCGCAATTGCGCCTTTACCCGCGCCACCAACTCCAAAGGGCGAAACGGTTTTGTCATGTAGTCATCAGCGCCGAGGGTCAGTCCCGTTATTTTATCCGTCTCCGCATCTT
>WRFT01000259.1 GCA_009776385.1 Clostridia bacterium | reverse complement strand
GGCGCAAGCGCCATATAGGTTGCCGCGTGCGTTAGATGGACAGAGCATTCCGGCATGCCGATAAAATGACAGGCTTGATAGGCGCTGACAGCTATTTCCAATGCGCGGCTGTCCGCCATACCGATATCCTCGCTGGCAAAACGAACGATACGCCTGGCGATGTAAAGCGGATCCTCACCGGCGGTCAGCATACGCGCCAACCAATAAACAGACGCTTGCACATCGCTGTTTCGCATGGATTTATGCAATGCGGAGATAAGGTTGTAATGCTCCTCGCCGGTTTTATCGTATAACAGTATTTTTCTGCCGGTCACCTGTGTGATGATATTTTCGGGCACGACTGTTTTTCCATCTTGATAGGGCGAGTTTAATACAGCCGTTTCCAACGCGCTCAATGCCACACGCGCGTCACCGTTTGAAAAAACGGCTAGATGGTGAAGACTCTTTTCGTCTATAACAATGTCTTGACCGCCAAAACTCCGCTCGTCTTTAAGCGCGTTTACCATTAAGCGTAAAATATCGTCATGGTTGAGCGGATTTAAAACGAACACCTTGCATCTGGACAGAAGCGCGGCGTTCATTTCAAAGGAAGGGTTTTCCGTCGTCGCTCCTATCAGAATAATGCTTCCCTTTTCCACATAGGGCAGAAAGGCGTCCTGTTGAGCCCGGTTAAAGCGATGAATTTCATCAACGAAAAGAATGGTTTTAACGGCAATCAATCGGGCTCGTTCCGCCCTTGCCATGACTTCTTTAATTTCTTTAATACCGCTGGTAACGGCAGAAAAGTCTTCAAAAGCCGCCTGTGTTTTGTGAGCGATGATGCGCGCGAGTGTCGTTTTTCCAACACCGGGCGGGCCCCAAAATACCATGGAAGTGACACGGTCTTCTTCAATAAGGCGCCTTAAAACAGTGTTTTCACCTACTATGTGCTCTTGGCCGATGAAACAGTCAAGGCTTTTAGGCCTCACACGAAAAGCAAGTGGCTGGTGAAAGTCAACGCCGTTAAACATCGGATTCAAGCTTCCTTTTACTTATCCGTCTTTCGAATAATATATTCCTGACGGCATAAGAGTTCTGCGGTGAGGATGCTGCCGCCCGCGGCGCCCCGAACCGTATTATGGCTGAGGCAAATGAACTTATAGTCGAATAGTGCATCCTCGCGAAGCCTTCCGATGGTCACGCCGTAGCCGTTTTTATACCCGCGGTCTAGCCTTGTCTGCGGGCGTGAAGGGTCGCTAAAATAATGTAAAAAAGGGTCAGGCGCATTGGGCAGCCCCAATTCAACCGGCAAAGGCTTATAAGATTCCCATATGTGAAGGATTTCGCTGTGCTCAGGTTTTTGAATGAATTTTACCGAAACAGCAGCCATATGTCCATCCGAAGCGGCGATACGAAGGCATTGGGCACTGATGACCGGCTCAGAGGCGTGTTGAATGATACCGCCTTCAATCGTTCCCCAGATCTTCAATGGCTCTTCCTGGCTTTTTTCATCTTCACCCGCGATATAAGGAATCACGTTATCAACCATTTCAGGCCATGAAGCGAATGTTTTTCCCGCTCCTGAAATAGCTTGATAAGTACAAACAGATATACTCTGAATACCGTAACCGCGAAGTGGTGTTAAAGCAGGCACAAAGCTTTGAATGGAGCAGTTTGGCTTGACAACAATAAAACCTTGTTGAGTACCAAGCCGCTTCCTTTGTGTTGGAATAACCTGTGCATGGTCCGGATTGATTTCGGGTATAAGCATCGGTACATCGGGTAAAAAGCGGCAGGCGCTGTTAGTGGATACGACAGGTGTTTCCGTTTTGGCGTACGCCTCTTCCATTGCGCGGGTTTCCTGCTTATCCATGTCCACGGCGCAGAATATAAAGTCGCATTTAGCGGCGACCGACTCCGTATTAGCGGCATCCAAAACGATTTGATGTTTGATAGGGTCTGGTATGGGCTCATTAGCGGCCCATCGGTCTTGGACGGCTGTTTCATACGATTTTCCCGCGCTTCTTGAACTGGCGGCCAAGACGCAAATATCAAACCACGGATGATGTTGAAGCAGCATGATAAAGCGTTGCCCAACCATACCTGTGGCGCCAACAATACCGACACGATATTTATCCATAAACGTACACTCCTTTGTTTTTGTTAAGCAGGTGCCATTAGGGGTTCAGCTTTATTCTTAGCTGATCCAGTTGTTCTTGATGGACGCGTGAGGGCGTGTCCATCATTAAGCATGTCCCGTTTTGAATTTTCGGGAATGCGATGACTTCCCGTAAGCTTTCCGCTCCTGTCAATACCATCATTAACCGGTCAATGCC
Source organism: Clostridia bacterium (assembly GCA_009776385.1). Lineage (GTDB taxonomy): Bacteria > Bacillota > Clostridia > Christensenellales > Aristaeellaceae > WRFT01. The sequence goes on along the minus strand of WRFT01000259.1, from coordinate 321 downwards.
GAAAGCAAACCCTCCGTGCGGGGGTGTTCCGTACTTAAAGGCTTCCAGCAAGAAACCGAAACGCGACCAAGCCTCTTCATGCGTGAAACCAAGCAGTGTAAAAATACGCTCTTGAAGCTGGCTGTCATGGATACGAATACTGCCCGATCCCATTTCCACGCCATTGATAACCAAATCATACGCCTTGGCACGTACCGATCCCGGATCGGACTCCATCTTGTCTATATCCTCATCCATGGGGCTCGTAAAGGGGTGGTGCATCGCGGAATACCGGTTATCCTCCTCATTCCATTCAAGCAGGGGAAACTCGGTAACCCAAAG
>WRFT01000258.1 GCA_009776385.1 Clostridia bacterium | reverse complement strand
TGTTCAAAAAGGCGTATGAAGGCTTTTATGCGATCGACGCTTTTAACGTGAACAACATGGAGATTGTTCAGGGAATCACCGAGGGCGCAAAGCTTCAAAACGCGCCCGTCATCTTGCAGGTTTCGGCGGGCGCCCGCAAGTATGCCCGTCATGCCTACCTGATGAAAATGATAGAGGCGGCGCTGGAGGACACGGACCTGCCCATCGCGGTGCATCTGGACCATGGCGCCGATTTTGAAACCTGCCGGTCCTGCATCGACGGGGGCTTCACTTCCGTTATGATTGACGGCAGCCATTTTTCATTTGAAGATAATATGAATATAACAAAAAAAGTCGTCCAATACGCCCATGAACGCGGCGTTACGGTCGAGGGCGAATTGGGACGCTTGGCGGGTGTGGAAGATGATGTACGCGTATCCGCGGAAGATTCCAGCTACACAAGGCCCGAAGAAGTGGAAGAATTTGTCTCCCGTACGGGCGTGGATTCATTAGCCATTGCCATCGGCACAAGCCACGGCGCGTTTAAGTTTTCGGGCGAACCGCTGCTCAGGTTTGATATATTAGAAGCAATCGGCAAGCTTTTACCCGGATTTCCCATTGTTTTGCACGGCGCGTCCAGCGTGATACCGGAGTATGTCGACATGATTAACGCTTACGGCGGATCCATGCCGGGCGCCAAGGGCGTGCCGGAAGCGATGCTGCGTCAAGCCGCGTCCTTGGCGGTTTGTAAAATCAACATCGATTCCGACCTGCGCCTGGCGTTTACCGCGGAGGTTCGCAAGTATTTTGCCGAGCATCCGGATCACTTCGATCCGCGAAACTATCTGGGGGTCGCACGCGACGCCATCAAGCAAATGGTATGCCACAAGATTACCCATGTACTGGGTTGTGCGGGGAAGGCTTAATAGTTAAAAAACGCGGACGCGCAGGATGCCGGGCAGCGCCTGTATCGCTTCGATGACGTGTTGGGCGGGCGCGTCCTCAATTTCAATAACGGTTACCGCCGTTTCCTTCTTTGATTTATTTACCATATTGCTAATGTTTATGCCGTCATTGGACAGGCATGCCGAGATGGCGCTGACCATGTTGGGTACGTTGTCATGGATAGCCATTATCCGCGCGCCTTCGGGAGCCGTTAGGGCTATTTCGGGAAGGTTGACGGAGTTCTTAATAGCGCCCGTCTTTAAATAATCACGCATCTGCGCGGCGGCCATAAACGCGCAGTTCTCCTCGGATTCGGCTGTGGACGCGCCCAGATGAGGGATGCATAGGACATGCTCCTGACAAAGCATTTCATCGGTCGGGAAATCCACAACATATTGGGCGATATGCCCGCCCGCCAAAGCCTTTAGCATCGCGTCGGATTGAACCAGCTCCGCGCGTGAGAAGTTTAAAAGTACCGCGCCCTTTTTCATTTTGCCGATGAGCTCTGTTCCGAATAAACCGCGCGTCTTATCCGTCAGCGGGATATGCACGGAAACAAAGTCGGCGTTTTGCAGCGCTTCCTCCATCGATGCGGCCCGCCGTACCGAACGCGACAGCCGCCATGCGCTGTCAATGGAGATAAACGGATCGTAACCGATGACATCCATACCGAAGCCATTGGCAGCGGCATTGGCCACCAGCGCGCCGATCGCGCCCATACCGATGATGCCAAGCGTCTTGCCCCGCATTTCGATGCCCCCGAAAGCCGCTTTGCCTTTTTCTACGAGCGCCGGAACCTCCGCGCCCTTCCCTTTTAACCCGCGCGCCCATTGCTCGCCGCCGACGATATCCCGGCAGGACATCAACATGCCCGCTATAACCAGTTCCGCCACGGCGTTCGCGTTCGCGCCCGGCGTGTTAAATACCACAATTCCGCGTTTGGTGCATTCCGGAATCGGGATATTGTTCACACCCGCGCCGGCGCGCGCGATAACCAACAGAGAGTCAGGTATTTGCTGAGCGTCAACAACGGCTGATCGTACAATAATGCCCTCGGGTACGGGTTCATCCTTCGTAACGGTAAAATCCTCGCGTGATAGTTGCGTATGGATGATGTCGGATATGGCGTTTAATGTTTTAATCTTCATCATGACGCGTTTTCTCCTTCAAACTTTTTCATAAATGCCACGAGTTTTTGTACGCCTTCAACAGGCATCGCGTTATAGATGCTCGCGCGCATACCGCCGACGGAACGGTGCCCCTTCAGGTTAACGAGCCCCGCGGAAGCGGCTTGCTTAACAAATTGGTTATCCAAATCGTCAGAACCGGTCACGAAGGTGACGTTCATGCGGCTGCGGTATTCCGGAACAGCGGTGCCGCTGAACAAGGAGGAACTATCCAGAAAATCATAGAGAATCTGTGCCTTATCGATGTTTATTTTTTCCATGGCAGCCACGCCGCCCTTCGCTTTAAGCCAGCGGAAGCCCAGCATCGCCATGTAAATACCATAGGTATTGGGTGTGTTGTACATGCTGTCATTTTTACTTAAAACTTCCCAGTTAAGCAGCGTCGGGCAGCAAGCGCGCGCCGCACCCAGTAAATCCTCGCGAACGATTAGTACACACAAACCGGACGGCCCGATGTTCTTCTGCGCGCCGGCATAGATGACGCCGAAATCGTTGACATCATATGTTTCGCTTAAAATGTTGGAAGACATATCCGCAACCAGCGGTACGT
>WRFT01000257.1 GCA_009776385.1 Clostridia bacterium | reverse complement strand
TGTATTGCTCTTTGCGTTCGCTTACAAAAAGAAGGGCTTAAGGGGTTAACCGCGCGCGGTTGAAACCCGCGCGGAATCAGGCGATATCTCATGTTAAATAAGGAGGGTCCCTATGGAATGCGAGCAATATGGATTCGACACGCTGCAGCTGCATGCCGGACAAACACCGGATGCGCAAACGGGCGCGCGCGCCGTACCCATCTATCAATCTTCCTCGTTTTGTTACGGCTCGGCGGAGGAATGCGCCGGTGTTTTTTCGGGCGAGCGGCCGGGTTATACCTACACGCGCATCATCAACCCCACCGTAGAGGTGCTGGAAAAGCGTCTGACCGCGCTGGAACAAGGCGCGGGGTGTGTTTGTTTCGCTTCCGGCATGGCCGCCATTATGGCGTGCGTAGCGGCACTGTGCCGGCCCGGTGATGAAATAGTCACCATGTCCGCGCTCTACGGGGGTACCTATACGCTGTTTGCGCAAAGAATGAAGGATATTCTGGGCGTGACGGCGCGTTTCGTTGACGCGGACCGACTTGAGGAACTGGAAAGCGCCATCAATGCTCGCACGCGCCTCGTCTATATCGAAACCATCGGGAACCCCTCCATCGTCATACCCGATATCCGGGCTGTCGCGTCCGTCGCGCACCGGCACGGGCTGCCTCTGGCGGCGGACAACACATTCGGTACGCCCTATTTGATTACCGTCAAGGACCATGGCGTGGATATATCCATTCACAGCCTCACCAAGTATATCGGCGGGCACGGAAACGCGATCGGCGGCGCGGTGGTGGACATGGGCACGTTCAACTACCGCAATCCGCGTTTTCCCCATTTTACTATTCCGGATAAAACGAACCATGGCACAGTCTACGCGGATCTGGACGCCCCCCTCGCGCGGCTGCTCCGCGCGCAGTTGATACGCGATTTTGGCGCGTGCCTGTCGCCTTTCGACGCGTTCTTGTTTTTAAACGGGTTGGAAACGCTTAGCCTGCGCGTGGAGAGGCATGTGCGCAACACATTGCAAATAGCCGCGTTTCTTCAAAATCATCCGCGCGTGGCGTATGTTAACTATCCTGGCTTGGAAACGGACGCTTATCACGCGCGCGCGCTTCAATACTTCCCCCGCGGGGCCGGCGCGATTTTAGCCTTTGGCGTAAAGGGCGGGCTGGAAGAAGGGCGCAGGTTTTTAAACCGCGTCAAGCTCTTCTCTATCGTCGCCAACGTCGCGGACGCCAAGTCCCTGGTTATTCACCCCGCGTCCTCCACCCACGGGCAGTTGAGCGATGCCGAACGGGCGGAGGCGGGTGTCAAGCCGGAAATGATCCGCGTCTCTGTCGGATTGGAAGATATAAAAGACCTAATTGCCGATCTGGACAGGGCGCTGTCCTGATAAGGGGGAGGGAATAACATGCCCGTAAAGATACCGGACGCGCTTCCCGCCACGCGCATCCTCGCGGATGAAAATATTTTTGTCATGACCGAAAAACGCTCCGCGCATCAGGATATCAGGCCTTTAAAAATCGCCATTTTAAACTTAATGCCCCATAAGGCCGATACGGAAACACAGCTGTTAAGGCTTATCGGCAACACGCCGCTTCAAGTGGAAGTCACCCTGCTGCACACCGATACCTATGCCTCCCGTCATACCGACAGTGAGCATTTGTCTACCTTTTACCGTACATTCAAGCAAATAGAGGACGATTTTTTCGACGGCCTCATCATCACCGGCGCGCCGGTTGAAATGATGGACTTTACCGATGTTCAGTATTGGCAGGAACTGCGTGATGTGATGGATTGGGCCGACGCGCGCGTCTTTTCCACGCTTTTTATATGCTGGGCCGCGCAGGCGGGCTTGTTTTATCACTACGGTATCGGCAAGGAAACACTGCCGCAAAAGCTGTCAGGCGTGTTTGGTCACCGCCTGTTAAGGCGCGATTGCAAGCTGACGCGGGGTTTTGACGATATCTTTGACATTCCGGTCAGCCGCCATACGGGCCTGGTAGAGTCGGACGTATATGCCTGCCGCGATTTAATGGTGCTGGCGGTTTCCCGAGAGGCGGGTATCGGGCTTATTGTCAGCGCCGACGGACGCCGCGTGTTTGCCACGGGGCACGGCGAGTACGACCAGGATACGCTGCTGCATGAGTATATCAGGGATATGAACCAAGGCGCGTCTCCCGAGCCGCCGTCGGGTTATTTCCCCTGCGATGACCCGCAAAAAGCGCCCGTCGTGCGCTGGCGCGGGCACGCGAATCTGTTATTTCAAAACTGGCTCAACTATTACGTCTATCAGGAAACGCCATACAATTTAAGCGAGTTGAACCAACGCGGCAGGGCATCAGAATGAAGGGCATTCCGTTTGACGGCGATCGGGTCATCATCAAGGACGGCGCCATGGGTACGTCCCTCATGCGTCTGGGGCCGGCAAGCACCGATAAACCGGAGCGCATGAACCTGCGGCGCCCGGAAATCGTTCAGGGCATTCATGCGGAATACCTTCAGGCCGGATGCGATATCGTGACGGCTAACACGTTTAATGTCAACAGCTTCCCGGACCTAAAAGAAACGGAAAGCGTCATTCAAGCGGGTATCCGCTGCGCGCGGGAAGCGGCGAATCGGTTTGGCCGCGGGTGGATTGCCATGGACCTGGGGCCGACCGGGAAAATACCGGAGCCA
>WRFT01000256.1 GCA_009776385.1 Clostridia bacterium | reverse complement strand
TGGATAAATCAAGAGGAGCATGTCATGCAGCGGCAATATGATTCTAGAGATATTCAAGTGTTGGATGGTATGGATGCGATTCGGATGCGGCCGGGAATGTATATCGGTTCTACGGGGCATCGCGGGCTGCACCATTTGTTATGGGAAATTGTTGATAACGCCATTGATGAGGCCTCTAACGGATTTGCCACACAAATCGGCGTCATCCTTCATACCGACGGGTCGGCGTGTGTATGGGATAATGGCAGGGGTGTGCCGGTAAGCAACCACCCGCTATTGGGGATTCCCGGTGTGGAAGTCATCTATACCAAACTGCATGCCGGCGGCAAGTTTAACCAAGAGAATTATAGTTATTCAAGCGGTTTGCACGGTGTGGGCGCGTCGGTAGTCAACGCGTTATCCAAATGGCTTACCGTGGACAGTTACCGCGATTATACACATTACCGCATGGAGTTTGTCACACAAACTGACCCTAAAACCAAGAAACTCCTTCCCGGGCAGGTAAAGGGCGGCCTCCAGCAGTTGGGCGGCACACGCAAAAAGGGGACCAGTGTCCGTTTCCTTCCGGACGATACGGTTTTTGAGGAACACAGCTTCAACGGCGAAACGGTTTCACGAAGATTGCGTGAGTTAGCCTATTTAAATAAAGGCGTGCGGATAGAGTTTTCTGATGAGCGTGTGCGTGATGAGGATAAAAGACAGCGTGTGTTTCAATATGACGGAGGCATCACGGATTATGTGAAATACTTAAACGCGAATAAAACGCCGTTGAATGAAATGCCTATATATTTAGAGGGCAGCCGGGACGCTACCATCTGCCGCGCGGCGATACAGTATACCGATGATTATACAGAAAATGTTTATTCTTATGTCAATAACGTCCTTACCGGTGAGGGCGGCACGCATGAAACGGGCTTCCGTGCGGCTTTTACAAAGGTTTTTAACGACTACGCGCGTAAAATAGGCGCGCTGAAGGAAAAAGATAATAACCTGGCGGGTGAGGATTTTCGGGAAGGGTTGACATGCGTTTTAACCGTCATGGTGGTAAACCCGCAGTTCGAGGGGCAAACGAAGGGGCGTTTGGGAAATACTGAAGTGCGCCCTGCCGTGGAGGCGATAATCGGTCAGCGTTTGGCGGAGTATCTGGATGATTTGCGCAATCAGGAAATATGCCAGAAAATTGTAGAAAAGGCACTCGGCGCGGCGCGCGCGCGTGACGCGGCGAAAAAAGCACGCGAGGTAGCCCGGCAACGCGATAAAAGCGAGACCGCGCCGTTGGTCGGAAAATTGTCCAGTTGCACGGGCAGGAAATCTGAGGAAAACGAGCTCTTCATCGTCGAGGGCGATTCAGCGGGCGGCAGCGCCAAGCAAGGGCGGGACAGGCGTTTCCAGGCGATATTGCCTTTAAGGGGTAAGCCGCTCAACGCGGAAAAAAAGCAGCTGGACAAGGTTTTAGATAACGAGGAGTTCCGCTCCATCATCACGGCTCTGGGCGTTGGGATCGAAAAAAACTTCGATGTTTCGGGCTTGAAATACCATAAAGTCATTATATTGTCCGATGCCGACCAGGACGGCGCGCATATCCGCGCGATACTGTTGACTTTTTTCTATCGGTATATGCGCGAGCTGATCACGGGCGGGTATATTTACATCGGTATGCCGCCGCTTTATAAACTTCAAAAAGGCGATAGAATTTTTTACGCGTATGACGATAGGCAATTAAAAAAGGTTCAAAAAGAGGTCGGCAGCGGCTTCACGCTTCAAAGATATAAGGGCCTGGGTGAAATGAACCCCGATCAACTTTGGCAAACCACCATGGACCCTGCCTGCCGTATGTTGGTGCAGGTAACGCTGGATGACGCGGCCGAGGCCGGCCGTATTATCACCGTACTGATGGGGGATAAGGTTGAGCCGAGGCGGGAGTATATCAGCGCGCACGCTAATTTTAACAGAGATGACCGTTTCGAGCCCGTCTCAGACGAGGGAGGAAAATAAATGGCGGAGGATAAAAAAAGGGGGAGCGGCCCCTTGCCCGCGCAGGTATTCCAATCCTCCGTGGAAGATGTCATACACGATTCGATGATTCCGTACGCGGAGTATGTCATCATGGAACGCGCCCTGCCCAGGGTGGAAGACGGCTTAAAGCCCGTGCAGCGGCGGCTCTTGTTCACCATGCATGAACTCTCTTTGGTTTCCGATAAACCCCACCGAAAATGCGCAAAGACGGTGGGGGATTGTTTAGCCAGATTTCATCCGCATGGCGACGCTTCCGTTTACGGATCGCTGGTTCGAATGGCGCAGCCCTTTTCTCTGCGGGAACCGCTTGTAGACGGGCATGGTAACTTCGGTTCCATAGACGGGGACCCGCCTGCCGCCATGCGGTACACGGAGGCGCGCATGACGCCGCTGTCCGAGCTTCTTTTGGCGGATATCGAAAAAGACACCGTGCCGTTTCGCCTCAATTACGATGATACCTGCAAGGAACCGGACATGCTGCCCGCGTACTTTCCCAACCTGCTCGTCAACGGCGCGGACGGTATCGCCGTAGGCGTCGCGACGAATATCCCCCCGCATAACTTAGAAGAGGTCGTCTCCGCCGTCATTGCGCTGATAGAAAACCCGGATGCCACCATAGAAGAGCTGATGCGATACATACCCGCCCCGGATTTTCCAACCGGCGG
>WRFT01000255.1 GCA_009776385.1 Clostridia bacterium | reverse complement strand
CGGCCGAGGATATGGACGACGATGATTTAAGCCATTACGCGGTGGAAGACGATAACATTGCCATCAGCGACGATATGCCCGATGATACGGGACCTGATATCATCGGAACGGTGACTATGCCGCATTTAAGCATGTATACGGGCAAGCCCCTTTACAGGGGTAAAGTGGTCATCGAATGCGCGCTGCGGTCCGCTATGCATATGGATTCTAAAAAACTTATCACGGTGCCTAAAAACGGGTCCGTAGAAATTTTGGATATCGAGCCGGATTGGGTGCTGGCCCGTTACAAAGACAAGTTGGGGTACTTAAAACGGTTCTGGCTGTACCTTAGACCCGAGACGATAGACCCCGCCACGACGCCCCCGTACGGCGTGTACAAGTATAATTACGTCGCCACATGCGCGGAAGACACACCCGTACAAAAAGCGCCCGGTGCGGGGCAGGACGCGTACTTAACGCTTTCTGAAGGCGCGCGTATCGCTATCATCGATGTTCATGAAGGGTGGGGACGCTTTTACTACTGGCACGGATACGGGTATGTCGACATGAAAAATCTGAAGGATTTTGCAAGCGTATCGCCGACGGATACGCCCATCGGCCCGAATGAGCCCATTGCCGCGTATACGTCTTACTATAAAATAACCACCAATGTTGAAAACGTCGGCCGTATGAAGAATATTGCCGTAGCCAGCGAACGCATCAGCCGTGTGTATCAACCCGGCGAGGTATTCGATTTTAATAAACAGGTGGGCCCCTACCGGAAGTCCAACGGATACTTTCCGGCGCCCGTGCTGGTAGACGGTTCCACCGCTATCGGATACGGCGGCGGAACCTGCCAGGTATCCTCCACGATGTATAATGTCCTTTTGCAGCTTCCCGGCATCAGCATACTTAACCGGCGGCCGCACCAACAATCCGGCGCCGTATACCTGCCTGTTGGCATGGACGCCGCGGTGGGTACCGACGCGTTGAACTTAAGGTTTCAAAATAACTACCACTTCCCCATCCGCATGGAGGCGGTTTGCCAAGACGGCGCGCTGACGATGGTTGTTTACCGCGCGGACAGTTCGGCGTGAACGCGTCCTCTATGATACGGCCAAAGCGGTTTGTTTGCCTGTGCGTCTTGATACTATTCATTTTACCCATAGTGAACGGGGATGGAGCGCGCATTCCGCCCGATTATGAGGTGCCTGAGCGCGTTAACCATTTGATTCAGGTGGCTCTGGAAGAGTTGGGTAACGGGCGCGTACGCGGAACCACCAAATACGGCGCTTGGGCGGGAGACCCCTATGGCCAATGGTGCGCGGAGTTCTTGTGCTGGTGTGTGGACCAAACCGATCAACGGTATGGTACGGGTATGCTCAGAAACCACTACCCTAACTATCGTTCCTCCAATGTCGGCCGCGCTTTTTTTATCAGCAACGGAAGATACGTGAGCAGGCGCGGCAAAATGAACTCGGTGGAAGGCGGCGGCCGGCAATGGTTTAAGGACGCCGACACCTACATGGAAGCCAATGCCTATATACCGCAGCCGGGAGACTGGATGTTTATGACATGGCTGGCGGGAGTCAACACCGATCATGTGGCGATGGTGGAATACTGCACACGGGAAGCGGACGGCCGAATCATGGTACATGTTATTGACGGAAACAACCCGACGGTCGTCGCGCGCCACGTGTATCCCCTGGACGACAACCGTATTTTGGGATACGGAACGGTTCATGACATAGCGGACTGGCCGCTGCGTTACCGTGACCGAAACGTAAAGGTAACACTCTTACAAAAAAAACTCGCTTGTCTGGGTTTGATACTTGAGGAGGAGTGCGACGGCGTTTTCGGCCGTAAGACACTCTCGGCGCTAAACGCGTTTCAGTTGGAAACCATGCAATGGAAACGCGCTACCGGCATCGCCGATCTTGAAACACAACAGGCGCTGAACGTGGCATGTATTCAAAAACTGACGAACGACCATTCCGGGTACTTGGTGACGGACGATGATGAGTAAAGGGGGGTACGCATGAACGCGGTATGCCCGATATGCGGCCAAGCCATCGCGCTTGCCGAGCCTATTCCTTCCGGGCTAAAATGCCCTGCCTGTGAGGCGAAGCTGACCATACGGGTGACGGGAAAAGCGGCGCATCTCTTTCCGGCAGATACGGAGGGCATGGATGAGAAGGATGTTCTCGCCCTGGCGGCGGAAAAGGATCCGGTTAAAAAGCATGCCGCTTTAACGGTCATCCTCAAAGAACGGCCGGACAGCCTCGCAGCGCGTTACGCGCTGTTGATGCATGGCAGGCTGCATGAACGCAACCCGAAGAAGCTGGATTTTTCCATTATCAAATGCTACCTGCTGCACCCCTCTGAGGAGCCTCACACACATACGAAAGCGGAGCGCATGGCTTTCTCCCGGGAGATTTTTGAGCATCCCGATTTGACGGCATGCCTGGGCCTGTCCGCCGACCCGGACGCTTTTTTACAAAAGTACCTGCGGGATCTGTGCCGAACCTATATTGATCTGTTCCTGCTGGGGTCCAGTAAGTATAACGGATCTATTTTGGGCTTGATTAGGGTTGTGCGCGAGGAAAAGGTTATCGCGTCGCCTGTCGCCCGCATGAGCCTGGCGATAGAAGCAGACGACCATCTGACATCCGAGGAACGCGCGCTGCTGTGCCGGGCGCTGTATGACGCGTTTAAGGATCGTTT
>WRFT01000254.1 GCA_009776385.1 Clostridia bacterium | reverse complement strand
CGCGATTAAAAGGACGCTCTCCCATGATACATCTTTGGAAATGTCTTTCCACTTGAAACTGGTCACGCCCGGCAGAAAGAAGAACGCGCAGGCAAAGAACGCGGGCAGCGCGGGGCCTATGGTAACTCCGATCCAGGAGCTGACGAAGTCGGAGCTAAACCAAAGGATGATGGTAAATATAAATATTATGGCGGTGGAACGTTCATCTTTTGACATGGGCCCCATAGCCTTAAAATCAGCCTTCATCTGTTCTTTGGTTTTTGCCAGGTATTTAATCTCGGGTTTAAACATGGTTTTCAAAATAAACCATCCCGGGATCGTCATCAGTATCGTTATCGGAATTCCGTATAAACACCACTCGAGAAAGGCAAGAGGATAACCGAACGCGTCACTGCGGATATAATTAAAAGCATAAATGTTCGCGCCGCCCCCGGAAGGCAAAGCGTTGCCGCCTATGGTTGCCGCCCACGCGCAGGTAATTAAAAGGGCTTTCGCGAAATTACTTTTGAGCGGTACCAGGCCTTCCTGTTTGCACAGGGAAAGTGCAATGGGCGTAAGGATGGCCGCGACTGCCATATCCGTGATAAAGAATGAGATGCCGGCGCCGCCCAGCATGAAGCCGAGAAGAACATTCGAGGTCTTGTTCCCGGTAATGGTCAGGATATACATGGCAATCCGGGCGCCAAGTCCGGATTTTGTAATGGCTACCGCCAAAACCAATATGCCTATGAAAAAAACAACGGTACTGTCGCCAAATCCGGATCGGATAATTTCGTTAAAGCTTATTATCCTTCCGGAAGAATTCAACGCCTTCGAGAAGGTGAGTAAAACTACGCCCAAAACACCGGTAATGTGGAAAGGGATGGGCTCGGTCACCCATAACACCAAACAGAAAATGAGTACCGCAAGGCTTATCCTTCCGCTATGCGTCAAGGCAACATCATCTGCTGTCAGAACTGAATCAGGCAGCGGAAAAAAGGCCGCAAGAAGAAACGCCACAATTGCTATGCCGATACATATATATTTTTGCGTGGTGCTTTTCTCTTTTTTGGTGTGTTGCTTTATAACTATATTTTCCATAATGATTATGCCTGCCTAGTTCCTATTTATTTATCAACCGAGCATTTCCTTAAGCAGAGTACCCACTCTGCTGGGTCTATCTGCTACTTTGGCGCCGGCTGCTTCCAGCGCGCGGACTTTGTCCATAACGGAGCCCTTGCCGCCTGTGACTATCGCGCCGGCGTGGCCCATCTTCTTGCCTTCCGGCGCGGTGCGTCCGCCTATGAAAGCCACGAGAGGCTTCGTGAAGCGTTTCGCCGCCATAGATTCGGCGACTTCTTCTTCCATTGTACCGCCGAGCTCGCCAATTATGACCATGGCCTTTGTTTCAGCGTCCGCTTCGTACAGGGGCAGAAGCTCCGCAAAGCGGGTACCGGGTACGCCGTCGCCGCCGACTCCGGCAAGCGTAGACACGCCAAACCCGGCTTTCACGACCATGGCCGTGACTTCGTTGGTGAGTGAGCCCGAACGGGTCATCACGCCGACATTGCCGGGCTTGTACACCCGCTCTATCCAGTATGGGAACATTCCCATCATGGCTTTTCCGGGTGAGATGATGCCGGAGGAGTTACCGCCTATTACCATCGCGCCGGCTGCCATGGCGGCCTCGCGGATCTTTACGGCTTCGTGGAGTGGGATACCGTCGGCGATGGTTACGATCTTCCGTATGCCGGCGTCAATCGCCTCAAACACAGCGTCCATGACGAAGCGCGGGGGCACAAAGAGCATGGCAGCGCCGGCATTGTGTTTGGCAACAGCCCGTTTCATGGAGTGGAACACGGGAACATTCTCCACTACTTCGCCTTCTTTACCGGGCGTTACGCCGCACACAACATTCGTTCCCAGTTCTATCATGTGTTTGGTCCAGAAGCTTCCTTCCGAACCGGTTATCCCGGAAACAAGGACCCGGGTGGTTTTATCAATAAAAATGCTCATGCTAACCCCTCCTTCGAGATTTTAACGGCTAACGCCACGGCTTCCTCCGTATCGTAGAGGGGGTTTAATCCGGCTGAACGCAGGATTTCGGCGGCGGCCTCCTCGTTGGTGCCGCGTATGCAAACGACAATGGGCACAGAAGGTTTGAGGGTCTCTATCGCGGATTTTATTCCTTCCGCCATAACATCGGCCCTGGCAATTGTTCCAAAAGTTACTATCAAAATGACTTTGGCGTTTGAATTTTTCAGGCATAGTTCCATGGCGCGAACGGCTTTTTTGTAGTTTGCGCCGCCGAACTCAAGATAGTTTGCCACTTTGCCGCCCGAGTAATTGATGAGGTCAAACACTGTTGTGGTAAGCCCGGCCCCGGCGCACATGAGGGAAATGTTCCCGTCAAACTGTAGATAGGGGATTCCATCCAGGTAGGATTCATATTCGGCGTCGCTCGAAAAATAGTCCCGGCCTATTTCAAAACGCTTCTGCCTGAAGCCGGAGTTGTCGTCGATGACTAACTTGCCGTCACCGGCCACGACCTGGCCTTCTTTTGTAATGAAAAGCGGGTTGATTTCAACCAGTTCCGCGTCGTATTTGCTGAACACCCCGTAGAGCTTTTTGACAATGGCGGCTATCTGTTTGGCAAGATCTCCTTCAAAGCCGAGCTCGTAGGCAATGCCCCGGCACTGGAAATCCAACGCGCCCTGCGCCATGTCTATGAGGGTGTAGTG
>WRFT01000253.1 GCA_009776385.1 Clostridia bacterium | reverse complement strand
ACCGTGTTGCTTTTATCCTTGCTGCTGTCGGGCGCTGCCGATACGTATCAAGCCGTTCAAAAGGCGCTTCAAGCGGGCAATGAACGATATGCGGCCGCGGCGTATGCGGATGCGCTTACATACTACGAAGAGGGGCTTGACAAGGACGCAGCCAATAGCCGGCTTTTAGCAAACGCCGCGCAAGCCGCGGCCCTGGCCGGAGAGGTTGAAAAAGCGGTCGCCTATTATGAGGCGTCAGACGACAGCCCGGATAAATACCTGGACGCCGGAAATATTTTCGCAAGCCTGGGAGATGCCCTTGAAGAACCGGAAATGCAAGCGCAATGCTACCTCCTGGCGCTGGAGCTTTATCTTGACGGCATCTTGCTGTATCCCCAAAACGTGCCGCTTAAATTTAATTACGAAACGGTGCTTGCCAAAATCGAAGCGCTTCCGCAGGAAGATGAACCGCAGGACGGCCAAGAGAACGGCGAAAATGACGAAGACCGCGAGGGCGAGCGGGATAATCGTGATGACACGCGTCAGGATGAATCCGCGGAGGATCGGGACGAAGCGGAAACAGAGCAAGGTGAGGCCGGTGACGAAGCCCAAGGGAATGACGGTGAGGAGCGGGAGAACAGCCCTCAAGCGGAAGAAAACGAGCAGGACCGTGAGGAGATTGAGCGGATACTGGCGATATTGGAAAATAGGGAAGATGAAAGCCTTAAGAATAACCGGGAGGTGATGAACGGAAATGAGAGTCATAATGGCTGGTAGACAATATAAAAGGTTGATGAGCGTACTGGCGCTGTGTTTGATGTTCCCGATCCGTCTTTTCGCCTTGGCGCAGGCACAGCCCCAAATTGTGGTGAGCATGAATCAACTGAGCCTTCGCAAGGGGGTCAGCAGCTATCTTGTGGTCTCGCTGATCAACGCGCAGGGCGGCCGAATAACCGAAATAACGGGCCTGGAGTATTTCGATGTGCTTTCACAAAGCCAAAGCACATCGACAGTCATGGCGCAGGGTGAAACCACCTATCAGACCGATTATCAACTGACGGTCATGCCAAAAACCGCGGGCCGGCTGACGGTTAAGGCACGGGTCGACTATGAAAACCAAATCTATGAAAGCAACGCGCTGGAAATAACCATCCATGAGGAAGCCGATGAAGCGGCATACGCGCCGGATATGTTTGTAAAAGCCAATCTCTCGCATACAACGGCGTATTTGGGTGAAAAAATCATTTTAACATATGAACTGTATACCCGCCTTACCATTGAAAACTGCGGCTTTACGGAATCTGTTCTCATCGACGGAATGATGACCGCGGACATGCCCGAGAATCAACTAAAGGCCGAGTATGTTTATATAGACGACATTCTTTACGCTAAATATGAAGTGAAACGAATGATTTTAGACCCTGTTCGGTCCGGTTTGTACAATATTCCTTCCTTTAATTTGCAAGTCAATGTTATTACAAACGACGGAAGGGGCGGGTCCGCCGCAGGTCCCTTTGGCGGCTTGGGCGGGTTCTTCAGTTTTTCCGAACCGGTATATTTGCAGACAGAGGCGCGGGAAATTTTGGTAAAACCCTTGCCGCAAACGGGGAGGCCGGCGGATTTTTCCGGGATTGTGGGCGATTTGCACCTGGACGGCGTGTACAGCAGGACGGATTTGCCATTCGGCGAGGCGCTTACCCTGCGGGTTACGGCTTCCGGAAACTGCAATCTGGATGGGTATAACCGGATGATTGCCGGCGGTTTACCGGGATTTACCGTCTATGAAACCCAAAAAAGCACGGTGGAATCGGCGGAGGATAACCGCTATTACGCCCAAAAAACATTTGAGGCGATTTTGGTTCCGGAAAGAAACGGCGTCATCAACGTGGATTCCATGGCCGTATCGTATTTTAGCACCGTTACCGAGGCCTATGAGACGGCGGAAATACCGGGCGCCGCCATACAGGTGCAAGGGGATATGCCTCAAACGCATGCCGGTATCGGTGATGATTCAAGCGATGTCAATGGGGTGTATATCGATCAGGTTTTATACGGTATAACGGATGATGCCTATTGGACGCTTCGTATCCCCGTTCGCGCGCTTCCGTTTATCGGGGGCGGGGCGGGTGCCGTGATGCTGCTGGCGGTCCTGCTGATAGGATTGACAAGGCACAGAAAAAAAAGAGATCCGGCTGTCAAAGCCCTGCGCGCCGGAATCAAACGCGCGAAAGACGCTAACGAAATCTACAACGCGGTGCATGCCCTCATCAAGCATTGCTGCGGGCTAAGCATCAAATCCGCCTCAAAAGAAACGGTTATAAAGGAATTGAAGGACGCGGAATTAGCCGCGCTTGTCACGGGCATGATGGACAAAATGGAATCGGCTGACGGCTCGCGGGATACCCGTAACGCCGTTCTATTAGAGCAGGCCGCCGCTATTGACCGCAGGGTGCGGGCGCTTCGGAAATGATGATGATTACATCTATGATTGGTTTTGCGTATGATTGTAATCTATATACTCATCATACACTTCCCGATTGCTAGCGAGGCGTACCATAAGCGCTGTTAATCCTTATGCGTTCGACTTTTTTGTCCGCATACGGAACCCGAGCCATCCTAATACCGGCAGGACGGCGCCCAAAAACGCGAGTAACGCGCCTATGGGGAAGCTGTCGCCCGTCATGGGCAGTTCGGACGGGGGCGAGACAGGCGGGTTGAAGGACATCATCACGGTATTGTTCGTCGTATCCTTGT
>WRFT01000252.1 GCA_009776385.1 Clostridia bacterium | reverse complement strand
TGATAGGCGACAAAGGCATCGACCTTCCCGACAGCATTCCATACGAAATTTCCCGCCTCACCGCCTACAACTTGGCTTGGCTTGACGATATTCCGGAAACGGAGTTATTTCCCACACTTAGGCATGACTTCCCCGCGGTGCTGAACATAGGGTGGTAAATCACCCGCGCAGGGAGATGCGTATAAGGAGGGTAATCCGATGAAGAAAGCCGTATGGATGATTATTTTTTTATTGGTAATGGTGATAACCGTTCCCTTATCGGCGTATACGGAAGCAAAAGGTACGTTCGAAGCAGTGTTTGCAGATGGCAAGCTGGGCGTTGACGCGTTGGCCAACGTCATTGTACCGGAGGGCAAGGGAGTTGGCGTAATAAACGGTATCGCGCAGACGCGTGAAGGGACGCTGCTGACGGGCATGACGGAGTCTTCAGGCGCATGGGCTGTTTTTTTAGATCCCGATGGTCAGGAACACTGGTCACTTGAAGGTTTATACCGGCGGCCGGCAGCCCTGCCGAATGGCGGATTCGCCTTGCTGCGCCAGAATACAGATGAGTCACTTTCGTTGGTAGCCGTCAACAGTACAGGCCGTATTGTCACCGATTACCCGGTTTCGCGATACACAAGCGGATTCGTGACTGCCGGAGAGAATGTCTTTATGCTGGGCAACCAATGGATGCGTGATGATAATAGCGGCGACGGCTATGCAGGCCCTCCTTTTTTACACGGGTTGGATAACGAAGCGGGGCTGCTTTGGTCTTATACCTATCCGCATGATTTTGCGCTGTTAGCGTTTGGAAAAGCCGTTTATGCCATGGATTATCTGTTTGTTTGCGCCAACGCGCGGGATGATGAAGGCTTAAGCATACTCGGACGCCTGTACCGGTTGGACATGAACGGGAATAGCGACCTGTATGTTGAGTTCACCTCCGATTTGGGAGACGAGTGCGAAATAATCGATGTTTGCGTGAATGAGGATGGGTTAATCGCAGTGGTTATAGCTGAATACGGCTATAACGACGAATATGGTTTCAGCATTGACCGTTTATGCCATGTGATGGCCTTAGACATGGACGGCGACGTCCTTTGGACATATACGTTTAACGATGGGGAATCGCGTTTTGAACGCATCGTTGAAGATGGCGTCATGGCCAAGCAAATTCTGCCTGTCCGCGGCGGGTTCCTTTGCACGGGCTACAAGATAGCGGCGGAGGATTCCGGGCTGCTGAACATAGAATGGCTGTGCCTATTGGACAAGGAAGGCAATATAACGGCGGTAGACGCCACACCGGATATAAAAAGTGAACATATCATATGGGCCGGCATGGCAAGCAGCGCTGATGGGAAAGCGCTTCTGTACGGGGTAAACTTTGAGGGCTCGGCCGTTCAGGCAGAGTGGGAAGGAGAAGGGGGAGATTATCATGGTATCCCCTTCTTCGCGGAATTAGACTTTCCGGAATCCTATGCCGTAGCCTCACGGGTGGCGTTATCGGTAACATACGAACAGCTTATCGCGCAAATCGATGAACTGCTCACCCTATCCAAAGAGGAGATCATCGATAAACTCGGCCCGGATTATGTGGTGGAGCCTGAAGGGCCGGAGGGCGCATTGGACGGGTATTACTATAAGGATTTGGGCATGTCGTTCGCGTTTTACCCCGACAGCACTATGCCGGATTTAATTGAGTGTTATGAAGGTTTTCACCTATACGGCGTTGGAATAGGCAACCGTTTATCGGAAGTGACGGAAGCCTTAGGCGATTCGGGAGTCTATGAAACATGGTTAATAGACCCGGAGGACAAGGCTTATATGCTTAGCTACCAGTTTGGTAATGCCCTATACAGCTTCATCGCATTTGAGGAAGACGGGCCTGTTTACATTCTTCGGATTAATTAAACAGATAAAAATTTAAAAAAAGCATATGTTTTAATACGCGTGTTTATAAAAGAAAACATGGTACAATTCATCCTTGATGATGGTACTCTGCCATCAGACACGGGAGATGCTTTATGAAAAAGATGATTGTTGGCTACTTATTATTTTTTTAATTCTTGCTTGTTATTTTCTTCGGAGGTAAGGTTGATCTGCTGCGTACCGACGATTTTTTCAAGTACAAAGGCGACACAGGCGTGCGATACGTGGCAAAATCCGATGAAAAGGTTTTTTCCCTCTACGAGGCCAATGTAGGCTGGCGGGAGCTGTATATAACAGGGGTTAACCTGGGTTCGGCCAAGCCCGGTTTTTTCCCGGGGGATTTTGGTATTACCAAAGAGGATTATCTGCGCTGGTTTCAACAAATCAGTGATATGAATGTCAATACCATTCGGATATATGTATTACAAATGCCGCTTTTTTACCAAGCGTTTAAACAGTACAACGAAACGGCGGATAAACCGTTGTATCTGATACACGGCGTGTACATGAACGAAGCCGATATCATGGCATATCAGGACGCCTTTGCCGAAGATAAGCTGATAGCCAATGCCTTTTATCAGGATATAAGAGACGTGGTGGATGCCATCCATGGTAAAGCACGCATCGAAAAGACACCGGGCTATGCGGGCGGCAATTACAATACCGATATTTCACGCTATGTTATCGGGTGGATTTTAGGTATTGAATGGGAAGCCGAACTTGTTATGACAACCAACGAGCATAACGTACAGTACACCGATTACGACGGCCTTTATATTTCTATAAAAAACGGCACCCCGTTTGAGGTGATGCTGGCGGAGGCTGCCGAAACGGCTGTC
>WRFT01000251.1 GCA_009776385.1 Clostridia bacterium | reverse complement strand
TAGCCATTTTGCGCCCACACAACATTGCTCCAGCTTATCTAGCCGCTTACCTCTCATCTCCAATAGGCCAATCATTAGCAAAGCGATGGAAACGTGGTGCCGTACAAACCGGCCTGTTGTTGGAGGACATGGATCAAATACCTGTCGCTAGGTTCTCCGTTGTATTTGAAGAGGCGGTGATAAATGCTGTTGATCGTGCCTATACGGCACTGGAAATAAGCCGTGGCCTATTGCAGCAAGCCGAACAAACCCTCCTACACGCCCTCGGCCTCGACACTTGGACACCACCTAAAGCCTTGAGTTATGAGCGTTCCAGCCGTGAAGCGTTCGCGGCGAGGAGGTTGGATGCGGAGCATTTCCATCCAAAATTTCAGGCATTAATGAACTCTTTGTATATGGCAGGAAATTGTGTTCGTCTCGGTGATTACCTGCTTGTTAACCAGCGTGGTAAACAACCTGATTATGCTGACGAAGGTTTGCCTGTTATCAACTCAAAGCATGTGTTGCGTAATGAAGTTCGGATTGACGAAGACAACCGCCAAGCTGTGGTTGCAGAAAACGTTTTACAAATCCAGACCAACGATGTGCTTATCAATGGCACAGGCGTTGGCACCATTGGACGGGCAGCGGCTTACCTGCATGACGATCCGGCATTGCCAGACAACCATGTAACCATCTTGCGCCCTTCGGACATTCTTGATCCTGTCTATTTATCCGTTTATCTCAACTCTGCGGCAGGCCAACTCCAAGTGGAGCAACGCTTACGCGGCTCTTCGGGACAAATTGAATTGTATCCAGCAGATATTGCGGAATTTCGGATATGGCTCGCTCCGCAGGCCGTACAGCAAAGCATCCGTCAGCAAGTCGAGCAGAGCTTCGAGCAACGCAAACAAGCTACCCGCCTCCTCGACGCCGCCAAACGCGCCGTAGAAATCGCCATCGAAGACTCGGAAGCCGCCGCGCTCACTTATTTTGATGGTTGGTGACATCCTTGCTCTGTAAGTACACAAAAACCGTAAGCCACTATGCGATACAAAAAATCCCGTGATATTCGTCACATCCCTTGCACGGAAAAGATGCAAGCCGTTACACTGCTATACCTATCCCAAGTATTCAGGATAAATTTGTAGGAGCAAAATGGTGTTCCGACCTATCTCCCAATATCTGCGCGTTCTCGCCGTTCTTGCATTCTCTGGGCTGCTGCCTGGCTGCGCACACCATGATTCTGCTTGTTCGAGTCGCGTGCCCGATGGCGGTATGCTTTGGTGTGCGCCGAATGACGATGGTGACTTGGGGTGTTTCAGAGCCGGGAAGGGCGAATATATATGCCCGGTTGAACTCAATGTTGCCCAATGCTTTTTCTCCGGTGTTGATTTTGATGCCAACGACCGTTCGGCGCTGAATGCCATAACGGTAGAGGAGAAGATAGAACTCCGGCAGGCGCTCAAGGATACGCTTGCGCTCCCCCTCGACGAGCTGCGTAAGAAGCGTTACGCAGGCGGTAGACCAGACCAACAATTGACGGCTGCTGAAATTATCGATGCTTCTTTTGACAGTCATGCGCTGATAAGGGGGTATGGGATTGCAGGCGTTTGGACTACCGGCTTTGAAGCCTCTCTTAAATCCCCTTCAACCGTACCGGCACTGGAGAAAGCCCTAAAAAGGATAGAGGAGGAAATTGACAATTGCGGCAAAAAATGGGAATGCATTCGGTATTAAAACCGCATCACCAATCTTGATACAACAATCACTGCACATATGACGGGAGGTCAATTATGGGTTGCATCAATCATCCGAGTAAAGAAACCGTTTCGTCTTTGTTTGGCGGCCTTTGTAAAACATGTGCGGAACAGGTCAAAGCCGCCCAGGCAACGGTCAACCGGCATGTAGACCCGAAAGAGTGCTTTGTGACATACGTAGACAACAAAACGGGATGGGAGAGCTTTACTAAGCGTGACCCAAGAAAAAATACAGGATGTGCCCACTGGGTTGCCCACCAGCTCGGACTCAAGGGAAGTTTTAGTGGCAGTTCATGCGCTGCCGGTTACTTGATCAAAGTCCCGGATGTAATCCGTGGTGCACGCAAAATCGACCACAAAACCGAAGAGGTAAAGGCGGGTGACATTTGGGTCAATAAAGACAACACCCATACCGGGCTGGTCATCAAAGTTGAGAGCAGCGGGAAAATGGAAGACGGGAAGGAGGCCGAAGCCCCGAAAATCCTGATTCAGCACTGCTCTAGCGGGCAAGGCGGCGTGGTCTCGAACTACTACCCCACCTACCTCAAAAACGGCAGCTTTTATCGACGGTAAATGCCATACCCATGCCGGTTATTGGGTAAGCGCTAAACCCCGGAAAATATGAGCTTACATGGTGACGTTACTACGCCATAAGGATGCAATTTACACGAGAGGCCATCACGCGAAGTAGTATTACACGCCGGATTAATAACAAATAATAAGGGGCGGCTTAGACCACCCCTCCCATGCCAGTATAGATTTAAACCGCTCACGGCCATCGCCGAACAGATTTTCTACGTCGCCAACCTGTACGGGCACATCTACATCAACCGGCTGGAAGTCATGCCCACGCGGGAAATCTTGATTTTAATATGCATTATTGTTATAATTTTATGTGTCTATAACGTTTTCAACAGATAGATCATATTAAGGGGAGGCTACGATGAGCATTACCTTTAAGTTGCATAATTGGATGAATGATCTGCGGAAAGCGAAAGTCAATGGTGAGAGTGTTATTGG
>WRFT01000250.1 GCA_009776385.1 Clostridia bacterium | reverse complement strand
CTGCGTACGGTAGAAGATATCATCCACCGTACCCGTCTCCATCAGCTGCCCGCCGTACATGACGACCATTTTGTCGCACAGGTCCGACACAATCCCCAGGTCGTGCGTAATCATGATAATGGAGGTGTCTACCCGGTCCTTCAAGTCCTTAAGCAGTTCCAAAATCTGCGCCTGAATGGTGACATCCAGCGCCGTTGTCGGTTCATCCGCTATCAGCAAATAGGGATTGCAAGCCAGCGCCATGGCAATCATCACGCGTTGGCGCATGCCGCCTGAAAATTCATGGGGATACTGCTTGATGCGTATTTCGGGCTGGGGAATGGAAACCATGTCCAGCAATTCTATCGCGCGCCTGTACACGTCTTTACCGGTGAGCTTCATGTGAAGACGCAGCGTTTCGCACAATTGGTTTCCCACGGTGTACAGGGGGTTTAAGGATGTCATGGGGTCTTGAAAAATCATCGCGACGTCCTTGCCGCGTACACGGTTAAATTCCGTCAGCTTCATCTTGCCGATATCCCGCCCGTTAAGCCGTATCTCGCCGGTGGTTTTTGCGGTATCCGGCAAAAGCCGCATCACGGCATTCATCGACACGGATTTACCCGACCCGCTTTCGCCGACGATGCCCAGAATCTCCCCCTTCTTTAAGGTAAACGAAACATGCGATACCGCGTGTACGACGCCTGACGGCGTATGGAACGCGACGCTTAAGTCCTTTACGTCTAAAATGTTCCCGGTTTGTTCTGCCATGGGCGCTCTCCAATCTTATGTAAACCGGCGGCACGTATCCCCGGAAGCAGTCCTTCGTTGGCCGCCGCGGTACCGCGCGGTTACTTACGCATCTTCGGGTCCAGCGCGTCCCGCAGCGCGTCGCCGATTACATTAAAACTCATGATAATCAGGCTTACCAGCGCGGCCGGGTAAATCATGTTCTGCGGAAACGATACAATTCCGTTCAACGCGTCCGACGCCATGGACCCCAGCGACGGCACGGGCGCTGCGACGCCCAAGCCGATAAAGCTGAGGAAAGATTCTGTCATTATCGCGCCGGGGATAATGGCCGTTAAATTGATGATGATGACGCCGATGGAGTTGGGCAGCAGATGCTTGACGATAATCCACTTAGACGACGCGCCCATGCCCTCGGCCACCAGCACATACTCCTGACGGCGGTTGGTAATCAGCGCGCCGCGCACGGCCCGCGCCAGCCCCAGCCAGTTGAAAAGCGCCAACACCAAAAAGACGGATATTAACCCCGGCCCCAAGGACGCGAACGCGCGAAACCTTTCGTTGGCCAATAGCGCCTTCATAGGCTCCCGGGCGACGACGGAGAGGATGATGATGATTAACATGGAAGGAATGGTCATCATTAAATCCACAAAACGCATCATGAGGTCATCCCACAACCCGCCGGCATAGGCGGCGATACCGCCGTACGCAATGCCGATTAGACCGACCAAAACCATGGTTACAAAACCGACCAACAGGGAGATACGTGTTCCGAACATCAAACGGACAAAGATGTCGCGCCCCAGCTTATCGGTACCCAGCGGATGCGCCAATGACGGGCCCTGCCGGACGTCCGTACTTTGCCCCTTGTAGGTATAGGGCGAGAGGATCGGCCCTAAAATGGCGGACAGGATGATCACCGTCAGTAACGCCAGCATAAACAACGCGAGCTTGTTTCGCTTAAACCGGCGCATCGCGTCCCGCCAGTACGTCACCGGCTCACGCATGGTATCCATCGAACTTTTTTGCGTATCGGTGGCCGGAATTAAATCCTCTTGGCTGACCCCATATTGTATTAACGCATCCGGATCGAACGAATAGGCCATCTTTTCACCAGCTTACAGTTTAATTCTGGGGTCGATGATGCCGTACAGCAAGTCGACGATATAATTGCTGAAAATGAGCAGAGCGCCGTACAGAATGGCCGTGCCCATAATGAGCGGATAATCGCGGGAACCTATCGCGCCTACAAAATACTTGCCGACGCCCGGAATAGCAAATACTTTTTCCACGACAAATGACCCGGTCAAAACGCCCGCCGCCATGGGGCCCAACACGGTAATCACGGGAAGCACCGCGTTGCGGAAGGCGTGTTTAAAAATCACCTTGACGGTAGATAAGCCCTTGGCGCGGGCTGTCTTAATATAGTCCTGGCTTGTCACATCCAGCATGGAGGTGCGCGTGAGGCGGGCTAAGGAAAACAGGGAAGAAAGCGACATGCCGACCACCGGCATGATATAGGATTTCCAGCTTTCCAGATACGCGACAGGCAATACCCTCAACCAGACGCCAAAAATAAGCATCATGGCCACCGTCATGATAAAACTGGGTACGGACATGCAAAAGGATGCAAAAAAGATAAACACGCGGTCAAACAACGAGTTATGCTTAGTCGCCGCCAAAGCGCCCAACGGAATGCCAAGCGCCATCGCCAAGCCGAGCGCCATGAAACCGAGCTTTAATGAAATCGGGAATCCTTTTTCGATGATCTCGTTTACCGGTTTGCCCGCTTTTTCAACGATGGATACGCCCAAATCGCCTTTGAACAAGTTTTTTAGGTAATCGCCGTACTGCTCAAAAAGCGGACGGTCAAAGCCATACTTGGCAAGCAGCCGCTCCACAACATCCTTGCTGACATTCTCGCCTAAAAAAGGCCCGCCCGGAACCAGTTGCATTAAAAAAAACGTGAGCGTTATCATTAAAAAAAGCGTCAGTACGGACGTGATAAGCCGACGAGCCGCATATCGAAGCATAT
>WRFT01000249.1 GCA_009776385.1 Clostridia bacterium | reverse complement strand
TACTTGGCAAGCAGCCGCTCCACAACATCCTTGCTGACATTCTCGCCTAAAAAAGGCCCGCCCGGAACCAGCTGCATTAAAAAAAACGTGAGCGTTATCATTAAAAAAAGCGTCAGTACGGACGTGATAAGCCGACGAGCCGCATATCGAAGCATATGTCATCTGCCTAACTGCATCATTTTTGTCTGCAAGACATATTCTAGCAGGTTCTTCGGGACTTGTCTACGGGTGAGATGTTGACTTAGGGTGGGAAGTTCTATACAGTGTTTTGATGAAACGAGGAATGAATATGAAAAACATAATAATTTGGGGCGTTCCGCGAAGCGGGAAATCTACGTTAGCCTACAGGATAAGACAAGAGTTCGGTCATAGTGTTATTTGTTTGGGTTATACCGAAATTTCACCCGAAGAAAAAGTAAAAGAAATGGTTCGGTATGAAACAGCAAGGGACTGGTCTTACAAAATGAGTATGGAAGCAAAATTCACACAATGCGAAACATTTTGTAATGAGAGTAAAATGGTAAGAAAAACGGCCGAGAGATTGGGGCTGCAATTTTTTGACGTTTCATTTGACCGCGAGAAAGTTTTTGATGAAATCATACAATACATAAGGCAGAATATCTCTTGATTTATACCCATCACCCACTAAACCGTTGATGCTCAATGCAAGATTCACAAGAGGGTATTTTATGGAAACAGAAAGACTGGTCATCCGAAGGTTTACGCCATGCGATTGGCGGGACTTACACGCGTATCTGTCTGAGGAGGAAACCGTTCGGTACGAGCCTTACGGTGTTTTTACCCCGGAGGCGAGCCAACAGGAAGCGGCTCGCAGCGCCCAAGACAGCCGCTTTTGGGCGGTATGTTTGAAGGACGGCGGGAAACTTATCGGAAATGTCACCTTAACCTCACAGGAATACGGCACATGGGAGATAGGCTATGTCTTCGGGCTTGCCTATCGGTGCGCGGGTTATGCCGCGGAAGCGGCCGGTTTTTTGGTAAACGATTGCTTTGACAACCATCACGCCCGCCGCGTCACCGCACTGTGCAACCCTCTGAACACCGCGTCATGGAAACTGCTGGAACGCTTAGGATTCCGCAGGGAGGGCTGCTTTATTCAAAACATCTCTTTTAAAACAGATGCTGACGGCCATCCCCTGTGGCAGGACACTTACGCGTACGCCATCCTGTCCGCTGAATGGCGCGCGCGGACACACGGAACCTTCCGTTAACGCCCGAGGCTTTTGTCATGCGGCCGGTTCCTTACGGTGTTTTACGGCCGGCCCGACTCACCCGCGGCTTTGGTTTTATTGTTATACGCCTTCAGCGCGAAGTCCAGGATGATTCTAACCACCATACAGCAGGCGATGATGCAGGCAAACAACCCGAGCGCCCTTTGGCTGGGCAGGCCGATGTGCAGGAACGACCCGAACCACCGTCCCAAGCCGTACGCCGAAGCGTAGAAGAGCGCGGCCGAGGTGCTAAATAAGAACAACCGCAGTTTGCTGAACGGCCAGCAGGCCTTAAAGAGCCCGATGAGCATGATGGAACCGACGGTATAGTACATCACCGTGGATATTTCCACGGATTCCCAGCCCCATGCCTGCGTTAAAAAATAAATGCATACCAAGCTGCCCGTCACCATCAGGGCCTGCGGCAGGGCCCGCGTTAGGGATACCTTTAAAAACTTGCCCGGTATTTTGCTCCTGTCCGTCTCAAAGGACATGAAGAACGCCGGATACCCCTCTAAAAACTGATCATACACCAAAATTTGCAGCGACGCGAGCGGGAACAGGATGACGCTGCCCGTGACGGCGCTCGCCGCGCAGAGAATAGACACAAAAAACGAGTAAATGGTTTTAATAAAGAAAACAGACGCCACCCGAAACATATTATTTACGACGCGCCGCCCCTCAAACAGCACATGAGGGAGTTCTGAAAAGTTGGAATCGAGCAGCACGATGTTGGAAATTTGTTTGGTAGCCGACTCGCCCTCCGCCATAACGATGGACAGATCCGCTTCCCTCAGCGCCAAGATATCATTGACGCCGTCGCCCGTCATCGCCACGGTCCTGCCCAAGTTTTTAAGCTCTTCCACGATGATTTTCTTTTGCAGGGGCGAAACCCGCCCGAAAATCGCGGTCTTTTGAACCGCGGCGCGCAGTTCCGCCTCACTCATACCGGAGGCGTCCGCGTAATCTTTATAATTTTTAAATCCGACGCTTTGGGCTATCCTTGAAACGGTTATCGGATGATCCCCCGAAATTAGCTTCAGCGCCAAGCCCTGCCCCTGCAGGTAAGCCAGCGTCTCGGCGGCGTCTTTCCTGACGGCATCCTCCAACAGAATCATCGCCGCGGGAACCACCCCTGCTAAGCCCTCGTCCCGCGACAGGCCGGTTTGATCCGTCAGCCCCACGCCCAAAACGCGTACGCCCTCGTTTTGCTTTTTAACAATCGCCTCGGGCACCTTGTCAAAAATGCGTTCCGGCGCGCCGATAACCAGCGTCCCCGCGTCGTCCAAGACCATGGCTCCCCATTTTCTGTCTGACGCAAACGCGATGCTCTCCCCTGCCGCGTAAAGGTCATTTGCCGGAAAATAGTCCCGCAAGGCCCTCATGGTTGCGTTGTTCTCGACACTGTTTTTTATATAACTTCCGATTAAGCCGGACAGATAATCGGGCGCGAAGGCCTCCGATAACGCGTTTATCCCTTTCACCTTAATTTTGCCTTCCGTCAGCGTCCCGGTTTTATCTAAGCAAAGCGTATCGACATGCGCCATCGTCTCGATG
>WRFT01000248.1 GCA_009776385.1 Clostridia bacterium | reverse complement strand
GGCAGTATACAGGCGGCGCATACGATAGATGAGGCATTAGAACCGTGGATTCTAAAAATGTCTTTGTCAGGGGGCGAAGCGTTTGCGCAATTAAGAGACAAGCTGGACGCGACGCACATGGTGCCCTTCAGGGGCGAGGCGATACCCTTGTCCGCCGTACGCGCGAAAGCCTATGATCCCGACCCGGTTGTGCGAAAAGACGCGTATGACGCGGAACTGGCCTCTTACGATAAAATAGCGCTTCCCATGTCTTATTGCCTCAACTCCATCAAGGCGGAAACCGATGTGCTCAGGCAAGCCAGGCATTTTGATTCCATATTGGATATGACATTGTTTGACTCATCCATGGAAAAGGAAACACTGCAAGCCATGTGGACCGCGGTTGATGAGTTTTTGCCGGATTTCAGGCGCTATATGCGCGCGAAGGCGCGCCTGCTTAAACACGAGGACGGGCTGCCCTTTTACGATTTGTTTGCCCCGCTCGGAGCGGGAAGCAAACAGTACACGGTAGATGAGGCGCGGCAGACGCTGATTCAGGCATTTCAGCAATTCAATCCGGATATGGCGTCGTTTATCGATAACGCGTTTGAAAAAAGATGGATCGACATGTTCCCAAGAAAAGGAAAGCGCGGCGGGGCTTTTTGCGCGGCCATTCACTGTTTGGGAATCAGCCGTATCTTAACAAATTTCGCCGGAAGCTTTTCGGATGTATCCACACTCGCCCACGAGTTGGGCCACGCCTGGCATGACTATTGCCTGAAGGATATGCCGGTTCTCATGACAGACTGCCCCATGCCGCTGGCTGAGACAGCCTCTATTTTTAATGAAACCATGCTCACGCATCAGGCGCTTCAATCGGCGGACGACGCGCAAGCCTTCGCGTTAATCGAGAGTGAGCTCATGGAAGCGACGCAAACGGTGGTAGATATCAAGAGCCGTTATCTGTTTGAAACAGAGGTCATTGACACGCGCCGGGATCATACCCTTTCCGTGGAGGAACTGAAGGATGTCATGCTGCGCGCCCAGAATCTAACGTACGGGGACGGCTTGGATAAGGCGTTCCGCCATCCCTTCATGTGGGCATGCAAGCCGCATTATTACTTTACCGGCTTAAGTTTCTACAACTTCCCCTATGCCTTCGGCCTTTTGTTTGGCAAGGGCGTATTCGCCAGGTATCTTGCCAAGGGCAGCGCGTTTATACCGGAATACAACCGACTGCTGGCCGCAAGCGGGTCCGATACCATTACACGGGCGGCGGCATCCGTGGGCATTGATGTGAACAGCGTGGATTTCTGGCGTTCTTCCCTCGATGTTATCCGCTCCTCCATCGACCGGTTCTGTTCACTGGCAAAGGCATATGAAGCCTAACGGTACATGGATAGAGTAAGCATTCTGGATACAACACTGCGCGACGGCGAACAGACGCCGGGCGTTTCTTTTCACGCGGAAGAAAAAGCCGACATCGCCAAAGCCTTGGATAAGCTTGGCGTGGATATTATTGAGGCCGGGTTTGCCGGCGCGAGCGCGGGCGACTCAAACGCGATTCGCGCCGTCAGCCGCGTGGTCCAAAACGCCGCGGTATGTTCCCTGGCACGCTGTGTGGAAACCGACATCAGGGCGGCGGCGGACGCGCTTTGTGATGCCAAACGTAAACGCATCCATGTGTTTATCGCGACGAGCCCCATTCACCGGGAGAATAAACTGAACATGACGCCCGAGCAGGTTTTGGAAACGGCGGCGCGTTCCGTCAGGCTTGCGGCGCGGTTGTGCGATGACGTGGAGTTTTCCTGCGAGGACGCGACGCGTACGGAGCCCGCGTTCTTGTTCAGCGTTCTCGGCGCGGCCATCGAGGCCGGCGCGCGCACCGTAACCCTGGCGGATACCGTCGGATATGCCGCGGTAAACGAATTTGGGCATCTGGTCGCCGAGACGCTCCGCCATGTACAGGGCATCGATAAGGCTGTCCTTTCCGTTCACTGCCATAACGATTTAGGTTTGGCGGCCGCCACCTCCCTGGAAGGGGTACGCCGCGGCGCGCGGCAGGTGGAATGCGTGATGAACGGCATGGGTGAACGCGCGGGAAACGCGGCGCTTGAGGAAATCGTCATGGGCTTGCGCGTCCGCGGGCCGTATTACGGCTGTGATACGGGTATCAAAACAGAACGGCTTTATAAGACCAGCCGCTTGATAGCCGGGCATGCCGGTTTGGACATACCGCCGGGTAAGGCCATCCTCGGACAAAACGCTTTTGTCCACCAATCCGGCATCCATCAGCACGGCATGCTGGCCAATAGCCAAACCTATGCCATCATGCGCCCGTCTGATTTGGGCGTACCCGAGCACAGCCTCATCCTTAATAAGCTTTCGGGGCGGCACGCGTTAAGGGACAGGGCCGAACAGTTAGGCTTGGAACTGTCCGACAGCGCGCTGAAGGCCGCGTTCGACCGTTTTAAGGAGCTGGCGGACCGTAAGAAGGATGTTACCGACAGGGACATCATGGCAATTCTGCGCGAGCAGCAGCATATGACACGCTCCAGCTATAAACTGGTGTCTTTCCAAATTTTTTCCGGCAATAAAATGACCGCCACGGCGACGGTCTGTCTTGAAAAAGAGGGCGAACGCGTCACACGCGCCGCGTGGGGCTCCGGCCCCGTGGACGCATGCTACAACGCCGTCAATTTAATAACGGGCGCCGATTGCGTTTTGGAGAGTTTCAGCTTAAAGGCGGTTACGGAAGGGCAGGACGCGCTGGGTGAGGTAACGGCGCGCGTCCGCTCCGGAGACGCCGTCATGC
>WRFT01000247.1 GCA_009776385.1 Clostridia bacterium | reverse complement strand
CGCCCGCTGGAACTCGGCCAACCTCACCGCCTTTGAAAGCCTGCCCTGGAACCGGGGCGACCTCGGCGTCATCCAGCAGTACTGGAAATGGGCGCAGGAAGTGCCGGTTGTCTTAGGCGGCTACTACACCGGCCGCTATATCAACAACGCGTGGAACCAGGTCATCACCCAGGGCCTGCCCGTGCGTGACGCCATCGAGTATGCGACGGAGAACATCAACCGCGAATTGCTGATGCAACAGGAGGCGTATGGTGTCAATGTCAGCCAATAATGCCGCGGCTGCCGCGCTGTCCGGCAACCGCATCCACGTGAAGAAGGGCTTTTGGCGCGCCAACGGCAAGGGCTATCTCTTCCTGCTGCCCTTTTTGCTGCTGTTCGCGCTGTTCATCATCGTGCCCGTCATCGTGGCGGCCTGGACCAGCCTGACCAACAACAACATGCTGCAGCCCGCGCACTTTGTGGGGCTCAACAATTACCGGCAGCTCTTTCTCAACGATGACATCTTCCTCGTCGCGCTGCAGAACACCTTCGTGTTCGCGTTCATCACCGGCCCTATCGGGTACTTCCTGTCTTTTGTGGCCGCCTGGGTGATCAATTCCCTTAAAGCCAAAAACGCGTTCGCGCTGGCATTCTATGCGCCGTCCATCACCAGCGGCGTGGCCATGTCGGTGGTATGGGGCGTGTTTTTCAGCCCCGACCGCTACGGTTATCTGAACAATTTTCTCATCAATCTCGGATTCATCAGTTCGCCCGTACTGTGGACGATGGATGCGCGCTATATCATGTTCGTGGTCATGTTCGTGTCCATCTGGATGAGCATGGGCGCCGGCTTTCTGGTGTTCCTCGCCGGCTTGCAGAACATCCCGAGGGATTATTACGAGGCGGCTTCCATCGACGGCCTCAAGTCCCGCCTGCAGGAACTCTTTTACATCACGCTGCCCACCATGAAACCGCAGCTGCTGTTCGGCGCCGTCAACGCCATCGTGACCTCGTTCGGCGTGTTCGATATCGCCGTGGCGCTGGTCGGGTTCCCCAGCCCCAACTATGCCGCGCACACCATCGTGGCGCATTTGTACGACTACGCGTTCATCCGGTTCCAGATGGGCTATGCCTCGGCCATCGCCATGGTGCTGTTCGTCATCACGTTCTTCTTAGGACGCATCGTCATGAAAGTACTCAGCGAAAAAGATTAGAACGCGCGGGATGGCTCCCGGAATATAAAGAAATGCATATTTGTTTGAGACAAACCCCTTTTGGCTGGACACCGGCTCAATGCGCGGTGCCTGCGCAGCGAGGCAATCCGAACCGCCCGGGTCATATCCCCGCCGCTGCCCCCGCCCGTCATTGCGGGCATGCGGGATTTGCTTTTGGAAAATATAAAAGGATACATAGTTTAGACAAACTCTTGAGTTTGGACTGGTGCCCAAATTCCGCAGATCCGATCTATGCGCGCGGCGAACTTGGGGAGGACTGTCTGAATCTTGTCATTGCGAGCGCAGCGAAGCAATCCAGACTGGGGCTTTGCAATCGTGACAAAATCGCCCTCCGCGGTGAAGCCATCCAGTGAAATAACAACGCACGGCATATCTCTCACTCAGGACTCCGGACGCCCCGGAGGAAGGAAGGGTTGGCATGACTCTGACGGGCATTAAACAGGCCCCCGGCCGGCTGGCAAATTGGGGCAAGGCGGTGCCCGGCCGCTTTGTCCACGCCATACGGCATTTCAAGCTGTCGCGCTTTATATTGTACATTTTCATGATCGCCGCGGTGCTGTTCATGGCGCTACCGCTCATCTATGTCATCATGACTGCGTTCAAGCCCATGAACGAGCTGTTCATTTTCCCGCCCCGCTTCTTCGTGCAAAATCCCACCACGCGCAATTTCGGCGACCTGGTCACGGCGCTGGGCTCCTCGGTCGTGCCTTTCACCCGCTATATCTTCAACAGCGTCGTCGTGGCCGTGGCCGTGGTGGTGCTCACCGTGCTGGTGTGCTCGCTGGGCGCATACGGCCTGTCCAAGCACAAGCCCAAGGGCTCCAATATCCTGTTCATCCTCGTCATCGCCGCGCTGACCTTTTCCCCCCATGTGACGACCATTCCCCGTTATCTGGTCATCAACTACATGGGTCTCATCAACAGCTATTTCGCGCTCATCCTCCCCAATATCGCGGTGGCGTATAACTTCTTCCTGATGAAGCAGTTCATCGACCAGTTCCCCAACGAGCTCATTGAGGCCGCGCGCATCGACGGCGCGGGCGAGCTGTTCATCTACTGGCGCATCCTGATGCCCTCGATAAAGCCCGCGTGGTCGACACTGGTCATGCTGTCCTTCGTCAGTACGTGGAACGACTATTTTTCGCCCCTCATCTACACCTCCAGCCAAACCATGAAGACGCTGCCGCTCGCGCTGCAGACCATCGCGGGCAGCAGTACCTCCATCGGCCGCATGGGCGCCGTCGCGGCGGCCACGTTCCTGATGACCGTGCCGACCATCGTCATCTTCCTCATCATGCAGCGGCGTGTCATGGAAACCATGGTTTACTCGGGCATCAAGGGGTAAGGGCATGTTTGAAAAATTCCCGCAAGCGTCTTTCCGGGTCTTTTTCCGCCGAACTATGGAAACAAGTCCATCAGGCGTTTGGACGCAGTCCAAACGCGGAGGATTGCCCAAATCAATCAGGCATATCGGTATTTAGGGGCAATCCTTGTTGTCAAACCTTGCGGTGGATAGGAACCGCCCAGGGTCGCCTATACAGGGTAGAAAAGATAAAAATAAGAGGCGACCCACGGCTCTCTGAAGTTTGGGG
>WRFT01000246.1 GCA_009776385.1 Clostridia bacterium | reverse complement strand
CTCAACTTTGCCAACTGTGATATGGTGGGGCATACCGGCATCCTGCAAGCTGCCATGAAAGCGGTCGAAACGGTGGATGAATGTGTTTGGAAGGTGGTACACGCCATACTCAACTGCGGTGGGCGCGTGTTTATCACCTCCGACCATGGAAACGCGGAACAAATGATCGATCCGGATACGGGCGGCGCTTTTACGGCGCATACAACATTCCCCGTTCCCTTCATCGCCGTGGATAACGCGCTCATCGGAAAAACACTGCGGCATGGCGGAACACTGGCGGATATTGCGCCAACCATGCTCATGAGCATGGGTTTACCCATACCCGCGGAAATGACCGGAAAACCATTGCTGGATGTTGATACAAAGTAAATCCGTAAACCTGCCGCCATTGTTTGGGTAACATAACGTTTTTCAAGCCGGGCGTGTTCTTGTATGTGTTTTGTTCGTGTTTTATTACAGTTGTGCACCTTGCTTTTTTATGAGCGTTTTTGTAGAATGAGCGTGCCACATGCACGATGATATTCGGTTCCCGTGCGACCTCATGGCGTGAACCCTGTCAGGTCCGGAAGGAAGCAGCAGTAAGCGCAGGTTGAGATGTGCTGCGGGCCGTTCCGGGTTGAGTGTGTGTGGTCTTTATATGTAGAAAATAGGAGTGCATGTCCATGCAACTGGAATGGGTGCGGCAAACGGATCCGGAGACGGCGGCTATCATCGATAGGGAATTAAAAAGACAACGGGAACATATCGAGTTAATCGCGTCTGAAAACTTCGTGTCAGAAGCGGTCATGGCGGCTATGGGTACTTGCCTGACAAACAAATACGCCGAGGGGTATCCGGGGAAAAGATATTACGGCGGATGTATTCATGTGGATGAAGTTGAAAACTTAGCGCAAAACCGCCTTAAAGAACTCTTTGGCGCGGAATATGCCAATGTGCAGCCTCATTCCGGGGCGCAAGCTAACACGGCTGTGTATTACGCGATGCTGGAACCGGGAGATACGGTTTTAGGTATGGACCTGTCTAACGGAGGGCACTTAACGCATGGAAGTCCCGTGAACATATCGGGTAAGTATTTTCGTTTCATTCCTTATTCGGTTGATCCCATCACGGAGCGTATCGATTATGATCATTTACGTGATATTGCTTTACAGTATAAACCAAAGATGATTGTGTGCGGCGCGTCAGCGTATTCCCGAACGATCTTGTTTGACCGGTTACGTGCCATAGCCGATGAGGTATCTGCCTATCTGATGGCGGACATCGCTCATATCGCAGGATTGGTTGCAGCGGGCTTACATCCCAGTCCCGTGCCTTATGCGGATTTCGTTACCTCCACAACGCACAAAACGTTACGCGGGCCGAGAGGCGGCATGATTCTATGCCGCGAAAAATATGGCAAACAGATAGACAAGGCGATTTTCCCGGGCACACAGGGAGGCCCCTTAATGCATATAATTGCCGCGAAAGCCGTTTGTTTCAAAGAAGCGATGGGGCGGGAGTTTAAAGACTACCAAAGCCGTATCATCAAAAACGCAAAGGCGTTGGAAACAGCGTTGCTTAAACGGGATATTAAGCTGGTTTCAGGCGGAACGGATAATCATATGATGCTGCTGGATTTATGCGATCTCCAATTAACCGGAAAGGAACTGGAAAACTACTTAGGCAGGGCAAACATCACCGTAAACAAGAACACGGTTCCCCGTGAAAAACGCAGTCCTTCCATATCCAGCGGCATCCGTATCGGAACGCCGGCGATTACGACACGGGGGATGGATGAGCGTGATATGGAGCAAATTGCGGAATGGATAACCGGAATCATACAATTTGGCGAATCAGCCATCGATCAAACTAAAAACGAGGTCATCGCCTTCATGAAACGCTTTCCGCTGTATGAAAAAAGTTTCGGATAAATATGATTCAACATAAAAGAGGAGCGGCCTGTCCGGCCGCTCCTCTTTGATATAGTCACCTTAGAACATGGGAATCACGCCGCCCGCAAACTCTTCTAAGGTAAGCATGTAATCCTTCACCTTATCGCTTTGCAGCACGGTTTTTAAAGCTTTTACGAAGTCAGCATCCGCGTCTTCCGGACGAACCACCACATAATTTGCGAACACCTGGGCAGTTTGCCCGTCGGTGGGTTCCAAGAAAAGGGCGTCTCTGGCAGGAGAAAGGCCTGCGGCGAGAGCATAGTTACCGTTAATCAATGATATATTAGCATCGTCCAGTGTGGAGGGCAGTATGGCAGGGTCAACCTCTAAAAATTGAAGATTCTTGGGGTTATCAACGATATCCAAAACCGTTATCATCGATTCGGTGTCAACACCCTCCGGTAATGTAACTAAACCCGCATCCTGTAACAGAATTAACGCGCGCGGTTGGTTAGGAGGATCATTGGTGATGGTAACGATTGCGCCATCCGGCAGTTCATCCAAGGATTTTGTTTTACCGGCGTATATGCCGTATGGCTCATAATGAACGGGTATAGCGGCAATGAGTTTATCCGCGTCGCTCACCGTATCATTATATGCGTTGAGATAAGGCATATGCTGAAAATAGTTCGCGTCCAACTCACTGTTGGCCAGCGCGGGGTTGGGAAGCGGATAATCCGTAAAGATAATGATTTCTAAATCAAATCCCAACGCTTTTAAGTCGTCTGTAACATACTCTAATAAAATGGCATGTGGCGAAGGTGTCGCGCCGATGACAATTTTTTGTAGGGACTCCGCCAGGGCAAAGGAAGCCGAGAAGAGAAGGATTAGAATAAGGCATGCGGACAGAATCTTTTTCATGGTGTTTCTCCTTTCTATTT
>WRFT01000245.1 GCA_009776385.1 Clostridia bacterium | reverse complement strand
GATGCGGCCTTCCGCGGATCTGTTGCTGTCATAGGTATCTTCTCCATCCACTACCTGTACGGGAAACGCCAGGGTGATGGTTCTACCCGGTATGGCCTTGACAGGTTCATGAACCCCAAGCTTCACTTCGGTAATCGTGTTATGTTCCGGTTCCGGAGAAGGAACCTCATCGGTTGTATCGTCCAATTTCGCCGTTTCATCCGATTCATGCGAATCATCCGCATCACTCGGCGCGGTGATTTGATTAGTTTCGGGCGGCATTTCAAAGTTTTCTTGATGGCGCTCGCTTTCCGGTACGATGATTGTTTCACTATCCGGCTGCTTATTATAACTGTCTGTGTCATCCGCTGCCATAGTATCATCTGTTTCCTTTAAAGGATTTTGAGTTTCCTCATACCCGCTTGCGTACACGGAAGAACCTTCATCCTGCCCGGTCGGAACCGCGTACTGCGGCGAATCCGGGTATAAGAAGGTTGTTTTTACCGGAAGCATCCAACCGGTTAATGTAAAACAGAGGATAAAAGCCGCTATTTTACGCGCCATACACGAGTCCTTTCTGATTATTTAGTATATGCCTTGTCGTATCACACAGATTAGCGTGACCGCGTTTCAACGTTTGCCTACTCGATGATGAGCGGTGTTTCCAACGCCCACATCAGCTCTTTGTGTTCGATGATGACAGAGGCGACATACTCGCCCGCCGGCAATGCCTTGGTATCCTTTACATGCACAAAATAGTTCATTCCGGAGTTGGGCGCGATGTCGAAGGTTTTATCCGCCGTAAGCACAGCCTCGCCGCCGTCCTTCGGTTGAATGCTGACGCGCATAGCCGCGCCGCGCACGATGACAGGCCGCGGGTTGCTCAGCCGCAGCGCTACCCCCGGCGACCTTCTGGCAAAATCCGCCTTGGCGCCGAGCAGCTTAAATTCGGGCGATATGTCCGATACAGCGTGCCGCAAACGCACGCTGATGACATACCGGTACACATTGCGAATTTGCATGGCGCCGCCTTCTCCGCTCGCTTGGTCCTGATTGAGTTTGGTAAACGTGATGCCGCCGAATACGCTGCCTTCAAACGGCGCTTCCGGTACCGTGAGGAAAAACTCAGCGAGGGCGCTGCCCCGCGCGGGTACGGTGATCACCTGCTCGCCCGGCGTTAAGATATCGGACATGCTCACGGCGTGTGACGCGTCGGCGTTGGGGACGTATATGATGACCCCGTTTTCGTTTGTCACCGCGGTACCCACTTGTGCCGCTACCTGTATTTCCTCATCCGCCTTGTTGGATATGGTCACATAGAGCGACTGGCTGTCCCCCTCCGTTACCATTAAGTTGAAATTCGCCTTAGAGCCGGATACCTGATTATCCGGCAATACCGGTTCCACCGAATAGCCTATCATGCTTGGGCCGCCTTCGCCTTGCGCCGGCAACGCGACGGTACCCAATAACCATGCCATGCATAATATCGCGCAAAACGCTGTTTTCCAGTTCCGCATTCTATATACCCCTCTTTAATAGTTTTTTATTATCATGTCACATAAAAGGAGAAGGGGGCCGGACATCTCCCTTCTCTCCCTTTATGGTTTCATATTGAATGATTATGTGTCTCAGCCGTCGGCGCCTTCGTCATCTTCAAAGACCTCGAGTGTCCAGTAGAGTGTTTCAACGAACTCACTTTCAGTGTCCAGACTTCCAAGATCATCTTCAAGTATAGTTAATGTGATAGCATCTTCCTCTTCCCATTTCACGTAGAAGATACCAGTCGTTTGTTCCTCTGCGACATTTATAACTATAGAAGCATTTACTACACCTGCTCCAACAGTTATGCTTTCATTTATTATAGTTTCCGTCTCATCTTGAGAATGCGTGACCGTACGTTTCCCCAGAATCAGTTCGCCTTTAAACGTGTTTGTACCGGCAGTGAATTCACCCGTTCTATATACGGTGACATTCCAATTACCGGCAGACTGACGTGCGTCTATAATTCCAAGTGTGACAGGTTCCTCGTAATTATAGGTAATTTCTTTGACAGGCAGCGGATGCTCACCAAAGTCTATTTTCATCGTATCAAATTCATCAAATTCAACATCGCCATCAATAAACTTAATCGTCGCTGTTGTATCCGCATTTCGAACGGGGTCATCCGCCACCACTGCAACCGCGCCCGTTAAAACAAGCAAGGCCGCTAATAATAAGGCAATCTTTTTTTTCATATTCATCCCTTTTCCTTTCTTTTGTGGTTTCCGCTGTGGAGCCGCGCTTTAAAAGCTACGCCATCCCGTTTCTTGTCCGGCCGGTTCCATTGCTCGAACCTGCATCAAGTATAGGCTTTCAAGCAACAGCAGGGTCAAGTATCAATTTATGATAAAATAAACAAAATTAGCGGCTTATTTTGGCCGCTATTTGTGCTAATTTCATAAATTCTTGATTGATAAAAGATGCAACCGGTTTTAAAACCTTTGTCTTGCGTGAAGGTTGTGGTATAAAATTTAACAATTTTATGTTAATTTTATGTCATATAATAGTGATACGAGAAACATGGATGTTCTGTTTTATATGAACCCTTTTATGTTAGGGGGCCGGGGGAGGTTTCGATTCCTCCCCCATGACCCCCTCGTTCCCCCTCGCAAACGACCGGGCTTTCGCTCCGGATCCGTAAACCGGAGTTTATAAATTCGATTCACATTAGTATAGGTTGCAGGTTTTTTGGGTCGCCACGCCACTCACATGGCTCGCGAAGACGTGTGCCAAGATATTGGTATGTACCATCAATGTGTTAACCCTGATTCGTCATCGCGAGCCTTTAGCCGCGAG
>WRFT01000244.1 GCA_009776385.1 Clostridia bacterium | reverse complement strand
GGCGGCCGCACGGTAGGCTCAGGCGTGGTTGCCAAGGTTCTGGAATAACGCCCGGCGGGTTAACACGCCGATAAAACGATGAGGAGGTGTGTGCATGGCTGTCGCGGCGCGCGTAAGGGTATGCCTGGCTTGCACAGAATGCAAACAGCGTAACTATAATACGATGAAAAGTAAA
Source organism: Clostridia bacterium (assembly GCA_009776385.1). GTDB lineage: Bacteria > Bacillota > Clostridia > Christensenellales > Aristaeellaceae > WRFT01. The sequence continues at coordinate 2,656 of WRFT01000244.1, read as the reverse complement.
AAAAATACCCCGGATCGTGTGGAACTGTCCAAGTACTGCCGGTTTTGCAGAAAGCATACCGCACACAGAGAAACCAAGTAAGCTTATACCAAGGATGTGATGAACATGGCGAATGAAAAAGTGACCAAAAGTGACGGGAAGAAATCCGGCAATGTGGCTGTTAAAATACTCAGATGGTTTGCGAAACTGCCGTTCCGGATTGCCAAACCCTTTCAAAACACATGGCATGAGCTGAGGTTGGTTACCTGGCCCACAAAAAACGAGCTTATCAGCTATTCAGTCGTTGTACTGGTGTTTATCGTTGTGATGAGTGTCGTGATAGGCCTGTTGGATATCAGCGCAACAGCCTTGATTCAAGCCATTATCAATCCGGCTTAGGAGTATAAAAATGGCCGAAGAGAAAAAGAAAGCCTGTTGGTATGTTGTGCATACTTATTCAGGATATGAAAACAAAGTAAAAGACAATCTGGAAAAAGCCGTCATTAAAAATGATATGGCGGACTTAATTCAGGAGATGCGCGTACCTACCGAGGATGTCATAGAAATAAAGAACTCAAAGCGCGTCAAAACGCAGCGAAAAATCTACCCCGGATACGTTTTGGTCAAGATGATTGAAACGAGCCGAAGCTGGTATCTGGTTCGCAATACCCGCGGCGTCACGGGCTTTGTAGGGCCGGACAGCAAGCCGATTCCGCTAACCGATGAGGAAGTGGAAATGATGCTCAACTCCAGTATGAAGTCTGTCGACTTTGGGATAGCTATCGGCGAGGAAATTCGTATCTTATCGGGTCCTTTGGCGAATTTTACCGGTTTGGTGTCGGATGTGGATACCGTTCGGCAAAAACTCACCGTAAAAGTCAGTCTCTTTCAAGGACGCGAGATGCCTGTTGAAGTAGATTTAGAACAGGTAGAAAAAATATCTTGACGCGGGCTTTCTATTAACAAGGAGGTGCCATGAGATGGCCAAAAAGATATCCGCACTCATCAAACTACAAGTCGACGCGGGAAAAGCGACGCCGGCGCCGCCTATCGGGCCTGCATTAGGTCAGCACGGCGTGAACATTCCGGGTTTTTGTAAGGAATTTAACGAACGCACGGCCAAGCAAATAGGGTTGGTTATCCCGGTTGTCATCACGGTTTATTCAGACAGGTCGTTTACTTTTATCACTAAAACGCCTCCCGCGCCCATTCTTATTAAAAAGGCGTTGGGTCTTGAAAGCGCGAGCGCGAAACCGAACCGCGATAAGGTGGGGCGGTTGACTCAAGAGCAGCTAAGGGCCATTGCGACAGAAAAAATGCCGGATTTAAACGCTGCCAGTATTGAAGCGGCAATGGCCATGGTAGCGGGAACTGCCCGTAGCATGGGCGTAACGGTGGAAGAACCGTAACCAAAATCGATAGCATCGATGGCGGTAACATTGTGGGAGGCATCCAAGCCGATAAAACCACGCAGGAGGGAAAGGTATGAAACACGGTAAAAAGTATGTAGACAGTAAAAAAATCATCGAGCCGCTTAAGGCGTACGATCCCGAGGAAGCATTGGACATGACGCTCAAGACGAGTAAGGCGAAGTTTGACGAGACGATTGAAATATCTATCCGTTTAGGCGTCGATCCCAGGCACGCGGATCAGCAGGTACGCGGCGCGGTTGTTCTGCCTCACGGAACGGGACGCTCGGTACGCGTACTGGTCTTTGCAAAAGGAGATAAGGCGGCCGAAGCGCTTGAAGCAGGTGCGGACTATGTGGGCGCCGAGGAAATGGTGCAAAAAATACAAACGGAAAACTGGTTTAAGTTTGATGTGTGCGTAGCCACGCCGGATATGATGGGTGTGGTTGGGCGCATCGGCCGCGTACTGGGCCCTAAGGGCCTGATGCCCAACCCCAAGAGCGGTACTGTTACTATGGATGTCGCCAGGGCAGTTGCGGATATCAAAGCCGGTAAGGTGGAATACCGTGTGGATAAAACTGCCATCGTGCATTGCCCGATCGGGAAGGCATCTTTTGGTATTGAAAAACTCAACCAAAATCTGGCGGTTTTAATGGAAGCGATTGTCAAGGCGAAGCCGTCCGCCGTGAAAGGTACTTATGTGAAGTCCCTTTATCTGTCCAGTACCATGGGCCCCGGCGTCAAGGTGAATCCGCTTAAATTCTAACTTGAATTTTTAGCTTCGCAATGAATGGAATAGAAGAAGCCCCCTACGGCATAAAGTGGGGGGCTCATTGATTATTTATAGAGAAACGGATTAAACGACAGCGAGCGGTTCTTTTTCTTCTTTCCGTGATAATAGGATAATGGGTGAGGGAAGGAGCGGTATATATTAGGGTTTGCTGAACGAACGAAAACAGTATAAAGAATAAAGTAATAACGATATAGAAGTGATATAATATCTGCATGGCTGTGAGTGAAATGCCATAGAAGGGACTTCGGGATAACGAAGCGAAAGTTTGGCCCGGATCGAGTAATGGCGAAATGACCGGATCCTTCCCGGACGGCAGTCGCGATGGGGTTCTTTGCGGCAAACATGGAGCGCAGATTGCGGCTCCTTTTTGCGCCTGAAATACCATCCTTTGTTTATTGCGATTTTGACTGCCTTGCGCTCGTTATTTCTGAAGGTTATCCGCTTGCCGGCTAATTGGTTGCATAGCCATTCAGTT
>WRFT01000243.1 GCA_009776385.1 Clostridia bacterium | reverse complement strand
CCTCTGTATTTCGGAGCGCTCAAAACCTGTGCTGTTACCCTGATGGATTTTGCCTAATTGTCGATGAGCAGGGTTTACCTTAGGTATCCATACCCCGCAAGGGTTTACCTTGGCATTTCAAACCGTTCAGTAATGAAGCAAAAAGAGTTTGTTTTATCGCAAAACGGCGGCCGCGGACTCCCGGATGACCAGTTGGGGCTCCAGCTTAACATGCCGTATGGGGACATCCTGCGTAAGGCCGTGCAGCACGGCGCATGCCGCCTCGCCAAGGGCCGCGGGGCTTTGGTTGATGGTGGTAAGGGCCGGCATACAGCCCATGCAGATGGGCAGGTTGTCAAAGCCGACAATGGACATGTCCCGCGGCAGGGTGTAGCCCAGCTCACGGAAGCGGCGAACGGCTCCGACAGCCATTAAGTCGGCGGCAAAGTAAACGGCGGTCGCGTCCGTCTCGGCAATGTAATCGGCGGCGCGCGCGCCGCTTTCCGCGGTAAAGTTGCCCTCAAAGCATAAGTCCGGATCGAAGCGTATCCCGTGGCGGTGCAGCGCGACAAGGTAACCTGCCATCCGCTCTTGCGATATGTAGGCTTCGCGGTGGCCGTTTACAAAAGCGATGCGGCGATGCCCCAACTCGGTCAGATGCGCCACCGCCAGTTCACCGCCGGATATGCTGTTTGTACCGACGCTGCCTACCATGGGGTTGACGATATATACATCCCATGTTACCACCGGCGTGCGCGTTGTTTTAAGCTGCTCATAATAAGGGTCGGTGGTGCTTAACCCCGATACCAGCAATCCGGCCAGTTGGTTCGTATAAGCGAAACGGTCGAGGGTTTCACGTTCCTGTTCGGCAGCGTCTGCGTTGAGTATCACCACGTCGTACTGCAAGCGGCCGGCGTAACGGCGAAAACCCATCATCATGCCAAGCAGCAGCGAGGTGTGGCTGTCCTCTTGATCGGCCGGGCTAACGGTCAGGATAGCCAACCGGCGGCGTCCCTCCGCGCGCTTGAAGTAACCTATTTCGTTGGCATGGCTCATCACCCGGTTCCGGGTGTCCTGGCTGATTTCTTTGCGGCCCGACAATGCCTTGGATACCGTGGCCGGGGATAAGCCCAAATCATTGGCGATGCTGCGTATGGTTTGCTTCATGGGTACTTCTCCTTGCGAAACATTATTAAATAATTTCACTGTTGTTTCATTCGTCACTTCATCTTTTTTCCGGCAAGAGGGTATACATCGTGAAAAACCCGCTAAAAAGAGTAAGCATAGGGGGTATCCGGATGAATATACAATATTGCGCATGTAATTTCAACTAAAATTTAAATTGTTTCGTAAAATTTTCATTAAACCATATGTTGACGTTCGCATCGGCGAGTGATACCATACTAAAGACAGCCGCATTCGGTAACGGATGCGCAAAAACAGAATTGAGGAGGCGTATTCATGAAAAAGATTCTTATGGTTGCTCTGGCTTGTATGATGCTATTGGGCATCATCCCCATTGCGCATGCGGATGTGGTGGAGGTATCCATCCCCAGCTATATGTGCGGTTCCAATGTGGGCGGGCTCTACTTCATGCCCTTGGTAGAGCGTTTTAACGAGGAGTACGAGGGGCGTTACAAGGTCGTTATCGAAGAAGTCGTGCAAGACCTGTATAACGACAAAATTATGCAGATGGGGCAGCAGAATATGCTGCCGGCTCTTATCAACGGCTCGCTTAACGAAGCCTGGTTCTTGGATGTCGTCGTCGCCGGAGGATTGTTTGTGGATCTGAAGGACTTCGTAGACGCCACCCCGGCCATCAAGGATTACTACAACGAAGCCAATTACGACTATAACACGTTCGACGGCAAGCTGGCCACCGTTCCGTCACCCCTGGTAAACCTCATAACCATGTATTATAACGGCGCGTTATGGACGCCCGGCCGCCCCATTCACGAAATGAGCTGGCAGGATGTAGCCGCGGACCTGGGCGAGCAGAAAATCGCGTTCATGACCGCGGAAAACGCGTGGACGACCATGCTGACACTCACGTCGCTTATCGCGGCCGAGCCGGGCGGCGCCGAGTTAATGTACGAGAGCTTCCCCAACAAGATGATGGACCTAAACAACCCGATTATGATTAACGCCTTCGCCAAGCTGCAAGAGCTGCTTCAAAACAACGCGTCATCCAACACGGTAGGCGCGGCCTATGCCGACGCGGCAAACAGCTTTATGAGCAACAACTCGGCTATCATCGTCAACGGACCTTGGATGATGGGTGATTTCGGCCCGGGCGGCGAAGACAAATGGAGCGAAGGGTTTGACCCCGCCACGGTACACGGCGCGGTGCTGCCCGGCAATGTGGGAATCCAGAACCCCTTTGGTTGGGGATGGTGGATTCCTTCCTATCTGCCGCAAGAGGAAATTGAGCTGGCCAAGGCTTTCTTAGAGTTTATGAACCGTCCCGAGCAGTTAGAATCGCAAATGACCATTCTTGGCGGCGCGATCCCCGGCTTTGCGTACTCCGAGGAGTTCATGGCCAAACGCGCCGAGGACAGGCTCGCGGATGAGTACATGTCCGCGCCCAACGCCGATACCATCATCGTACCGTCCTTCGAGGGCATCGTCCCCGCCTCAGTGGCGAGTCCGGAGTTTGGCAAGCTGCTTCCCAAGCTGATTGACGGCAGCCTGACCCCCGAGGCGTTTGCCGCCGAGTTGACCAAGAAGGCCGCCGAGACCGCGTTGGATTAACTAACAGAAACGAAATTCACCAAAGAACACCCAGTTCCCTCGATAAACAAAGGGGGGCAGGAAGGCCCGGCCGGTTCGCCGGCTCTCCCCTGCCTCCCTTTTGAACATGGAGGCAT
>WRFT01000242.1 GCA_009776385.1 Clostridia bacterium | reverse complement strand
TTAGACTATCTACTTGAGTATGACCATGAGGCTATACAAGGGATTGAGTTTGGCATAAACATGCTGGAACTCAATGAGGAAGTGTCTTCAGAAGATCTCTTTACGGTACTTATCCCTTTGGGCGATGAGAATCTCACTATCGAAAAAGTAAACAACGGAAGCGCTGAGTTAGTCGACGCAAAAGCCGTGGCTCAATTCGAGCGTATTTTACGAACGCATGTGTTTAACAATGTTACGAATCCTTCTATGCTTTTAGAGAACGCAAAACGATACCAAACGCCTCGCTCTACACAGCCGCCATGCCTTTCTCCACGGCCGCGCGGTTGACGGCTATCAAATCGGCCTTATCGGGCCCCATCATCGCGTGCAGCGTCGTCATGACGCTGCCTACCGATACCAGCGGAAGCAATTTGATGATGGCGCCCAGCATAACCATGTTGGCGCTGCGTACGGAGCCCGCGTTTTCGGCTATCGCATTGCAGGGGACGGCATGCACGCGGATATCTTTACGGACATCCGGCGCGTCCGCCAGGGAGGCGTTGTATAACAGGATGCCCCCTTGCGCCACCCATGACGCGTACTTTTGAAGGGACGGGGCGTTCATTGCCGCCAGTAAAACGGGCTCGGTAACCAGCGGGGAACCGATGGACTCCTCGGCGATGACCACCCCGCAGTTAGCCTCCCCGCCGCGCACCTCCGGCCCGTAGGAGGGAATCCAGGATACTTCCTTGCCTTCCAACATGGCGGCGCGGGCTAATGCCTGCCCGATGAGCAGAACGCCCTGCCCGCCGAAACCCGCGATTAGGATTTGAGATTCCATTCGGGAAAGGCCTCCTTTTTTACACCAAGCGGATAGCTGGGCAGCATTTTTTCTTCCACCCAATCCAACGCCTTGACCGGGGAGAGCCCCCAGTAAGTGGGACAGGCGGACAGTACTTCAACCATAGAGAACCCCATGCCGCCGATTTGCATTTCAAACGCCCTGCGAATCGCATTTTTTGCCTGACGGACATATTTGACGCCATGCACCGACACACGCGCGATATAGGCGGGGCCGTCCAAGGTCGCCAGCATCTCGCTGATGCGAATGGGGTTGCCGCACAGATCGGGATCGCGCCCGTAGGGCGATGTGGTGGTAATTTGCCCGGGCAGCGTGGTCGGCGCCATCTGGCCCGAGGTCATGCCGTAGATAGCGTTATTGACGAAGATGGCGGTAATCTTTTCGCCGCGCGCCGCGGCATGCACAATTTCCGCCGTGCCGATAGATGCCAAATCGCCGTCCCCCTGATAGGTAAAGACCAGTTTATCCGGATGCACCCGTTTGCAGCCGGTGGCGACGGCGGGCGCGCGGCCATGCGCCGCTTCGTACATATCGCAGTTAAAATAGTCATAAGCGAACACGGAGCAACCCACGGGCGCCACGCCGATGGCCTTATCCCCCATGCCCAGCTCTTGAATGGCTTCCGCGACCAGCCGATGGATGATGCCGTGGGTGCAGCCCGGGCAGTAATGAAAGGGCTTTTCGGTCAGCATGGACGTTTTTTCAAAGACGACCGCCATATTACACGCCCTCCTTTAACTTGACGATAGCATCCGTTACTTCTTGCACGGAGGGCACCATGCCGCCCGCGCGCCCGCACAGGAACACCGGCTTTAATCCGTCCAAAGCCAGACGCACGTCGTCAATCATTTGCCCCATGGACATCTCCACGGACAAGAACGCCTTTGCGCGCGCGGCCAACTCCCGAAGGGCATCGGCGGGGAAGGGCCACAGCGTAATGGGGCGCAGGAGCCCGGCGTGAATGCCCATCGCGCGCGCCCTGCGAATGGCGGAACGCGCGATACGCGCCGCGGCTCCGTAAGCTACGAGGATATAGTCCGCGTCCTCCGTCCATTCCGCCTGATAGCGAACCTCGTCCCGCTGGATGACCGCGTACTTTTCATAGATGCCGTTGACATGCTTTTCAAGCAGAGCGGAATCCAGATAGAGGCTGTTAATGACCGCGCGCGGGGCAGACCCGCCCGCGGGCTTACCTACCGCCGCCCAATCTTTTTGAGGTAAATCGGCGGGCAGGCGATAGTCCGGCATGAGCACAGGCTCCATCATTTGGCCTATCAGCCCGTCGCCCAGCAGCATCACGGGGTTGCGGTATCTATCGGCCATGTCGAAGGCGAGCTGCGTCAGCTCGGCCGCCTCCTGAACGGAAGACGGCGCGAGTACCGGCGTACGGTAATCACCGTGCCCGCCTCCGCGTGTCGATTGATAATAATCGCTTTGCGAGGGCTGTATGGAGCCCAACCCCGGCCCGCCGCGCGAAATGTTGACAATGACACAGGGTAATTCCGCGCCCGCCAGATAGGAAATACCCTCTTGCTTGAGGCTGATGCCGGGCCCGGAGGAACTGGTCATCACACGCGCGCCCGCGCCGGCCGCGCCGTAGACCATGTTGATGGCGGCAATTTCACTTTCCGCCTGCAGGAAGCACGCGCCTTGGATATCGTGCAGGCGTTTGGACATGTATTCCGGTATTTGGTTTTGTGGAGTGATAGGGTATCCAAAGAAGAAGCGGCATCCGGCCTGAACGGCGGCTTCCGCAATCGCCTCATTCCCCTTCATGAGCATTTTTTCGGCCATGTGAATCCCTCCCTCCCTATTTTTCTACTTTGATGGCAACATCCGGACACATGAGGGCGCAAAAAGCGCAGCCAATGCAATCCGCCTCGTTTTGAACGGCGGCCGGGCGGTACCCCTTCGCGTTCATGGCGCCGTTGATTTCCAATATCTTCTTCGGGCATACATGCGCGCACAAGCCGCAGCCCTTGCAGATGTCTTCCCGTATCGTCACACAGGCCATTT
>WRFT01000241.1 GCA_009776385.1 Clostridia bacterium | reverse complement strand
TTTCATGTGATGAAGGGTGAAAACGTGCTGCGCAAGGCCGGTTGGGATACGCATGGCCTGCCCGTTGAACTGGAAGTGGAACACGCCCTGGGGCTGGACGGCAAGCCCGCCATTGAGGCATACGGAATAGGCCCCTTCATTGAGGCATGCAAGCAGTCCGTATGGACCTATAAAAGCGAGTGGGAACGCATGTCCGAGCGGGTAGGTTTTTGGGCGGACATGACCGAACCTTATGTGACGTATCATGACAACTACATCGAATCTGTTTGGTGGAGCCTGAAAACCCTTCATGAAAAAGGGCTCCTGTACAAGGGGCATAAGGTGGTTCCCTACTGCCCGCGCTGCGGCACCTCCCTTTCTTCCCACGAAGTCGCGCAGGGGTACAAAGAGGTGACCGATGTGTCCGCTTACGCGGCGTTTAAGGTAACAAATCAAAAAAACACATATTTTCTGGCTTGGACCACCACGCCATGGACGCTTCCATCCAACGTGGCGTTATGCGTTAACGCGCGGGAAGACTACTGCCTGCTTGCCTGCGGTGAAAAACGTTATTATTTGGCGCGCGCCCTGGCGGACACGGTGTTTTCCGGAAAAGATACGAGCATTTTGCAAACAATGAAGGGCGGCGAACTGGTCGGCATGGCCTATGAACCGCTCTACCGTTTCGCAGAGCCCGATAAGAAGGCGTGGTATGTTACGGCGGATGATTATGTAACGCTGAAGGAGGGCACGGGCATCGTGCATACCGCGCCGGCGTTCGGTGAAGACGACGCGCGCGTAGCCTTCGCCTACGGCCTGCCGCTGATACAATTGGTGGATGACCGCGGATGCTTCATTGAGCCGACACCCTGGGCGGGTGATTTTGTCAAAGACGCGGATCCAAAGATATTAGACGACCTAAAGAGCCGCGGGCTGCTTTTTCTCACGGCGGATGTCGTTCACCAATATCCCTTCTGCTGGCGATGCGACACGCCGCTAATCTATTACGCGCGCCCATCCTGGTTTATACGTATGTCCGCCCTGCGGGAAGACCTAATCACGAACAATCGCCTCATCCATTGGCTGCCTGAGAATATTAAGGAAGGCCGTATGGGCAACTTTTTGGAAAACGTGCTGGACTGGGCCATCAGCCGTGAACGGTACTGGGGCACACCCCTGCCGATATGGGTATGTGACTGCGGGCAGATGCACGTGATAGGCGCAAAGGACGAGCTGCTTCAAATGGCGGTGACGCCGCCTGACAATCTTGAGCTGCACCGCCCCTTCATCGACGCGGTAACGCTGCGGTGCCCCGCCTGCGGCGGCGTCATGACGCGCGTGAAGGACGTGCTGGATTGCTGGTACGACTCCGGCGCGATGCCCTTTGCCCAATGGCATTATCCCTTTGAAAACCAAGACATATTCAAGCAGCGTTTTCCGGCCGATTTTATCTCCGAGGCCGTGGATCAAACACGCGGTTGGTTTTATACGTTGGAAGCCATCTCCACGGCTTTATTCGGGCAGGCTCCGTTTGAAAACTGCATTGTAATGGGGCATGTGCAAGACAAAGACGGGATAAAAATGTCCAAACACAAGGGGAATGTCATCGACCCGTTCGACGCGCTGAACGAACACGGCGCGGACGCGGTGCGCTGGTATTTCTACTCCGCCTCGCCCTGGATTCCCAGCCGTTTTTACTCCGAAGCCGTCGCGGAATGCCGGCGCAAGTTTTTAAGCACGCTGCAAAATGTGTACGCGTTCTTTGTGATGTACGCGAACATCGATGGATTCAACCCGACGGAGCACCCGCTTGACACGGCGGAGCTGACGCTGATGGATGAATGGATCCTCTCCCGCCTCCACTCGCTCATCCAAAAGGTGGATGACGATTTAACGCGTTACCGCATCCCGGAACCTGCCAGGGCTATCGCGGAGTTTACGGACGATTTGAGTAACTGGTATGTACGCCGCTGCCGTGAACGTTTCTGGGGAAAGGGCATGGCGGGCGGGAAGGCCGCCGCGTTTACCACGCTGTACACCGTATTGACAACACTGGTCAAGGTTATCGCGCCTTTCGTACCTTTCATTAGTGAGAGCATCTACCAAAACCTGGTACGTACCAATGACCCGGACGCGCCCGAATCCGTCCATTTGTGTTCTTTCCCCGTCTGCGACGCGTCCAGAATAAACACGGATACGGAACGGCAGATGGCCGATCTTCTGGTTGCCGCGCAATTGGGGCGCAGCGCGCGTAACCTGGCAGGCATTAAGACACGGCAGCCAGTCAGTACCTTGTATGTGAACGGGGTGGAATTTGAAGATACGTACGCGGCGCTTTTAAAGGATGAGCTGAACGTCAAAGCGCTTATCGTCACCCGTGACGCACGGCTTTACACCACCTACCGCCTCAAGCCGCAGATGCGCACGGTCGGCCCGAAATACGGCAAACTATTGGGAAGCATCGGCGAAAAGCTAAAGACGATGGACGGCAACGAGGCCGCGGACGCTTTTGAAAGCGGCCAAGCTCTGCGCTTTGCGCTGGACGGCACGGAAGTGACATTAAATAAAGAAGATGTGCTGATGGAACTGACGCACAAGGAGGGCTACATCGCGCAATCCGCGCGGGATGTGACGGCAGCGTTGGATACGCGGCTGACTCCGGAGTTAATAAGCGAAGGTTATATCCGCGAGGCCGTATCCAAGCTGCAAACCATGCGGCGCGAAGCGGGTTACGATGTCACAGACCGTATCCATGTGCGCTACCGGGCGTCTGACATGCTAACCGAGGCGCTCGCGCAGGGAGACAAGCATATCTCCAACAGCGTTCTGGCCGCATCCTTTACGCCCGGGGAGCCTGATGAAAATTACTACACCAAGGAATGGGATTTAAA
>WRFT01000240.1 GCA_009776385.1 Clostridia bacterium | reverse complement strand
GACGGCGATTTCACCAAGCACAACGCCCATTTAAAACACTCCTCTCCCCGCGGAACGCGCCGCGAACGGCAGAAACGGCTTACTCCTCGCGCAGCGCGCCCGCGCCGGCCGCGTCCGTTTCTATTAAATAGGTTTTTTCCGCCTTCCCCTGCGGATAATCCGATTTATCCGTACAGGTCACCAGCGTTTGTACGCCCTTGATAAACTCTAAAAGGGACGCGCGCCGGTTCATATCCAGTTCGCTCATCACATCATCCAGCAGCAAGACCGGCGGTTCCCCGTGCTGCCGGGTAAGCAGCGTTATTTCCGATAGTTTTAACGCCAGCGCCGCCGTGCGTATTTGCCCCTGTGATGCGAAAACGCGCATATCGCGGCCGGACAGCGTCATGACGATATCCTCGCGATGCGGCCCGTATGTCGACGTTCCTTTACGGATATCTTCCTTTTGTGCCTTCAATAGCCCCTCGGCGAGGGTTTCTTTAACGGGTTCGCCGCTCTCCACACAGCCGCGATAGCGCAGTTTAAACGCATCCGCTTCCGATCCGGACAAAAACCTGTAGTTTTCCGTCACCAGCTTTTCCAGCGCGCCGATGAGCTCCAGCCTTTTTTCCACCACGGCGGCGCCGGCCTTCATCATCTGCTCGTCCCATACGGCCAACAGCCGCGTCTGTGCCCGGTCCTGAGAACCTTGCGCCGCCTTCAGTACGGCGTTGCGCTGGTTCAGTGCCGTCCAATATTTTTGCAAATCATAAAAATAGCCCGCGGAACGCTGGCATAAAAGCATATCCATAAAACGGCGGCGGCAAGAAGGGCCGCCCTTGATTAAATCTAAGTCTTCCGGCGAAAAAAGGACACAGGTTACATGCCCCATCATTTCTCCCAAACGCCTGGGCGGTTTGCCGTTTAGCAGCACCTGTTTTTTTTTGTGTTCTCCCGCCTCCAGCAGAACGGTTACCTCGTGGCTCCCGTCCTGCCGAAGCGCCTGAACGGTAACGCGCGCGGCGTCAAAACCGCGCCCTACCAAATCCCTATCCTTGGCGGGCCGATGGCTTTTCCCTAACGCGCACAGATGAATTGCCTCGACAAGATTGGTCTTTCCCGCTCCGTTCGGCCCGTGAAGAACCGTAATGCGGGGCGATGGTACGAGATGCGCCTCTGTAAAATTACGGAACTGCCGCAATCGGACGGCGGTTACCGTCACGTTAATACACCCTTATGGGAAGCACCAAGTAAAGAAAGCCGTCTCCTTGTACGGGGCATATGACGCAAGGAGATACATTGGAGTTAAAGCGCATGGAGACTTCCTCATCGCTTACATTACGTATCACGTCTTTTAAGTAATTGGCGTTAAAGGCAATTTCTATCTCACCGCCCTCGGCCATGATGGGCAGTACTTCCCGAACATCGCCCATCTCCGCGGCGGAGGTAATGGTCATATCCTCGGCGGTGATGGACAGCTTTAACAAATTACGGTTATTTTTACCTTCCCGTGCCATCAAGCTCGCGCGTTCCAGGGCGCTTTCAAATATTTGGCAGTTCACGGTTGCGCGTATCATCCAGTCTGCGGGCAGAATTTGGCGGTAGTTGATATACTCGCCCGCCAGCAGAACGCTCGATACCCGCGTATCGCCGATGGCGGCATACAGACGCGTTTTATCAAACGAAAATTGTATGGGATTGTCGTTATCCGATAAAATTTTACCTATTTCCGCCATGTTTTTACCGGGAATAACGGCGCTTACCCTATCCGTTCCTTTCGGCAGGCTAAAGGCGGCAGGATGCCTTTGCAGCGCCAGACGGAACCCGTCCAAACACACCAAACGGACTTCATCCCCGCTTATTTCCAGCAGGCAGCCGGTTAATATCTGCCGGGTATCATCGCTTGATATGGCAAATATGACTTTTTGAATCATATCACGAAAGGTATTTTGAGGCAGGGAATACACTATCTCCTGCTCATCCAAGATGATCTGAGGAAACTCCTGATGGGGCAGGCAGGCTAAGTTCGTTCGGGATGAAAGGCATTTGATGGAGGCGGAATTTTTTTCGTTTATTTTAATTTCAACGGGCCCTTCCGGAAGTTTTCTAATTAGTTCCGTTAATATTTTACCCGGAAGCGCCGTCTTACCGGGCGTGTTTACTTTTGCCGGCACAAAGGTTCTGATGGTTAATAAACTATCCGTACAAGTTAAATAAACGCCGTCCTCGTCCGTTTCAATCAGCACGCCCTCCAGTATGGGCTTAATAGGCCTTGCGGCAATGGCGCGCGTAACGGATTGAAGGCCTTCTGCCAGTGCTTGTACCATCATTTTGATAAACAATTATATTCCTCCCCCGGGTTGTCGTTGTTGTTGAATAAATAACCGTCGTAGCAGTAGGGGTTGTGGGAAGTGTGGAAAAGAGGGTTCAACGTCCGTTTCTGATGGCTTTTACGAAGTGGATAAACTGTGCGCATCTTGGAGGTTTCTGCGGATAAACGATGGAAAATCGGTTTATTTAGTAAAACAACGGATAAAACGGTGGCCTGTTTTTTGCCTTTTTAAACGCTATTACGTTCAAAGGAAGAAAAAAACCGTCTCATATCCACACAATACACAGGGCTGTGCCTATCTTTATCCACAGATACGCTATTTAAGCTGTATCAGCATGGTCTTCTGCTCATCCATATCCACCACCATCAACCCGTCTTTTTCCAGCTGCTTCATGATGTCGGAAAAGCGTTTAAAGCCGATTGTCTTCTCTTGAAAATCCGGAAACGCTTCCAGAATGTCGCCCTTGAAAATAGAGGGATTGACGCGGTCGAAGCCGGCTTCTTTGTACCGTTTTAAAATGTCTCCAAAGGCGGAGCGCCAATTATCGCGGGTTAACTGCT
>WRFT01000239.1 GCA_009776385.1 Clostridia bacterium | reverse complement strand
GCGAAAGCGGTGTCCGCAAGAGCGAGGCGGCGCTGGAACTCGTCAAGCGCGGGCACCAGTTGGTGGCCGACGATGTGGTGGATATCTGCCGCGTTTCCGACTCCCGGCTGATCGGCGAAGCGCCGGAGATGGTGCGCCATCTGATGGAAATTCGCGGCATCGGCATCATCGACATCAGGGCCATGTTCGGCGTAGGTTCCGTCAGTGTTCGAAAATCCATCGATCTGGTGATTCATTTGGAAAAGTGGATCGATGGCAAGGAATACGAGCGTTTGGGCTTGAATGAAGAGTATACCGATATTCTGGGTGTTCAGGTGCCTTATTTGACGATGCCGGTGCGCCCGGGCCGTAATTTGGCTATTATCATTGAAGTCGCCGCGCGTAACTTAAGCCTGAAGCGTTTCGGTTATTCCGCGGCGGAGGAACTAGAGGACCGTTTGAATGAAATGATTCGTAACCGCGTCGACCCTGACGCGTAGAAGGGGGCGTTATCAAAATGATATCTATCGGAATTGATCTTGGCGGAACCAATATCGCCGTTGGTGCCGTGGACGCGTCAGGCAGGATTATTGCTTCCGGGTCTATTAAAACAAGGGCTGAACGGCCTTACCAAAGCGTCGTGAGGGACATGGCGCACGCCGGTTTATCGGTTCTCAAGAAGGCGGGTATCCCCCTGGAGGAGGTTCGCTCCATCGGAGTGGGCATTCCGGGCATTGCCGTTAAGGAAACGGGTGTCGTCGTTTTTTGCACGAATCTGGGTTGGAACAATATACCCCTTCGTGATGAGCTTAACCGTTACATCGATAAGCCCGTATACATCGACAACGACGCGACGGTAGCCGGTTATGCGGAAAGTGTGGCGGGTGTATCGGCGGGAACCCGGTCCAGTGTCTTTTTAACACTAGGAACCGGTGTCGGAGGCGGTATCATCATCGATGGAAAACCTTGGAGCGGTCCTCACGGGGTCGCCTCCGAAATAGGCCATCTCACCTTGGTCGTGGACGGCGAACCTTGTACCTGCGGCAAGCTCGGCTGCCTGGAACGGTATTGTTCGGCGACAGCGGTAGGCAGAATAGCCATCGAGGTGCTGAAAGACCATCCGGAATCATCTCTCTTTGCGCTTTATAAAGATTCCCCCTCCCGCATTAACGCCAAATCGGTTTTCGACGCCGCTAGACGGGGAGACACAGCCGCGCTTCATGCCTTCGATCAATACATCAAATACTTATCTCTGGCCATTAACACGATTATTTCCTTCCTCGATCCGGAAATCATCGTGCTTGGCGGCGGTGTCAGCCGGGCCGGCGATTTTTTACTCAATGCCGTGCGTGAGCAGTTGCCTAAGTATCTGATGTTTAAAAGCATGCCCTATTCCCGCATCGAAACAGCCAAGCTGGGTTCCGAGGCGGGTATCATCGGCGCGGCTATGCTGACATCATGACGGAAGGAAGGAGTTCCATGTTTTTAACGGCCAAGGAACTATTTAGCGCCCAATCGGACTATCCGGAGGGGAAGGTCTGTGTGTCCGGTTGGATACGCACGGTGCGTGACAGCGGCGGGTTTGCCTTTATTGAGTTAAATGACGGCACATTCTTTAAAAATATCCAGATCGTCTTGGAACAAGGAGTGACGCTCCATTTTAAGGAGGCTGTCAAAATTACGCTTGGCAGCTCCGTTCAAGTGACAGGTAATCTAGTATATACCCCTCAGGGAAAACAGCCCTTTGAAATTAAGGCACAGCAAGTGGATGTGATTGGCGCCTGCGACCCTGCCTATCCCCTCCAAAAAAAACGCCATTCACTGGAGTACCTGCGCGGGCAGGCGCATTTGCGGCCGCGGACAAACACGTTCTCCGCTGTTTTTAGGGTGCGTTCTGTCGCCGCCCAGTTAATACACGCGTTTTTCGCCGAACGCGGATTCGTCTATGTGCATACGCCCATTATTACGGCCAGCGACTGTGAAGGCGCCGGTGAAATGTTTCGCGTCACCACGCTGGATGCGGGGAACCCGCCCCGTCATGAAGACGGCTCGGTTAATACGGGTGAGGATTTTTTTGGCCGCCCCGCCTATCTAACCGTGTCGGGCCAGTTGAATGTTGAAGCTTTGTGTATGGCGTTTCGTCATGTCTATACGTTCGGCCCTACCTTCCGCGCCGAGCACAGCAACACGCCGCGCCACGCGGCTGAGTTTTGGATGATAGAACCTGAAATAGCCTTTGCGGGCTTGACGGAGAACATGGATCTGGCCGAGGACATGATTAAGTATGTCATTTCGGGTGTTATGGAAAAACTACCGGAAGAAATGAACTTTTTAAACGAGTTTATCGATAAAAACTTGGCCGCGCGTTTAAACCTCGCCGCCCAAGCGCAGTTCGCGCGTTGTACGTATACGGAAGCGGTGGATATACTAAAAAGCGCGGAGCAGGCATTTGAGTTCCCTGTTCACTGGGGTATGGACTTACAAACGGAGCATGAGCGGTATCTGTCGGAAACGCATTTTAAAAAGCCTGTTTTCGTCCATGACTACCCCAAAGAAATCAAAGCCTTCTATATGCGCCTTAATGATGATGGTAAAACGGTCGCTGCCGTGGATATGCTGGCGCCCGGAATCGGGGAGTTGGTGGGTGGCAGCCAGCGCGAAGAACGCGCCGATGTGCTGGAACGACGTATTCAAGAAATCGGCCTGCCCCTAGAAGCGTATGGCTGGTATCTGGAACTCCGCCGTTACGGCGGTACGCCGCACGCGGGGTTCGGCGTGGGGTTTGAGCGTCTGCTGATGTACTTGACCGGTATAACCAATATCCGCGTTGTGACGGCCTTCCCCCGTACGACAGGAAGCGCGGATTATTAAACGCTTATCCTTCCTATTTACGCCATCTTTCCTCTT
>WRFT01000238.1 GCA_009776385.1 Clostridia bacterium | reverse complement strand
TTGGCGGAAGAATAAGCGACGGTCTCGCCCATGTTCTTGAATGTGATGGAGTCGAGCGGCAGATTTTCCTGGCCGGCGTAGATATCCACGTTGCTTATCAGCCCGTCACGCGCCCAACCGATAACAGTGTCCTCAGGTACCATGCCGCAGTCGGGCATATTACCTGCAGTGGCCATGGTCTGAAGTCTTTCGATGTACTCATCGCGGCCGATTTGCATCACCGATACATGAATCCGGTCCTGAGAATTGTTAAATACGTCCAGCGCCGCCTGTGTGGTTTCCGCCTCGGCCGGGTCGCCCCAGCATGAGAACACGATTTCAACCTTTTCCGCTTCTGCGCCGGCGATGTGCATGATGCCGGCCATCATAAGAACGGACAGCAGCAAGGCGAAGATTCTCCTGGTCTTCATGGATGTTTCCCCCTCTTAATTAATATCTATCCAGCAACGCCCTCAGGCGTTGAAGATCATAGGGAAGCGGCTTCATTTACCCAAACGCACATTTCGCCTTCTCCGCGGTTGTTCCATTGGCTGTACGGGATGAAGGTCAATGTAACCGGTATGGCGGCGTACGGTTCCGTGGTGTAAGGGCCGTCACGCCCTTCCGCTGAATAACGGACCCCTTTGGTTTCCAGCGCCCGCATAGAGGGAGGCAGCCAATCTTTTGTCAATATACGGAATGACGCGTTTGCGGGCAGCGCCAGCGCGGCGAGTTTTTTTCCGTTATCGGCCTCCTCAAGGCAGTACACGGTCTGTCCGTATGCCACGCATAGCTTTCCGGAGGTATGCGCAACCTCGGGCCGTGCGCGCAGGATGCGTACTTTGGCGGTCAGCCGGTATGGGTATAAAGCCAATCCGCCCGGATGCTGTATGCGTACATAGCCCTCCGACAGGGCATGCGGCGCGGCGTCGATCTCGTAGCCCGCGGGGACGCGCAGCATGATGAGGGTGGCGGGTGCGTTGACATGCAGCGTATAGTGATCCCCGTCATGCCGAAGGGATACCTTCCCGTCGGGCAGCGTTAACTCATTGTCGATGTGAGATAAAAGATACAGGCTATCGTCATCGCATGCGTAGAGTGACCGGCCCAGCGACAGCAAGCGGCGCGCCGCGTTTGGCGGGCAGCACGCAACCCCGAACCACTCGCGCCGCGTCGTTTCAATATGCCGCAGGGAGGTGCTTTCCCGAACATGGCAGGGGTTGATGCTAAGCGGGTTTGTGTAGAAAAAATGCTTTCCGTCGCTTCCCAAACAGGCTAAAACCGTATTATATAACGCTGTTTCCCATACATCGTAACGGGAAGCGTCTTTATCTATGCGCCACATCCGCTCCGCGAACATCATCAGCCCCACGCTGGCGCAGGTCTCCGCGTAGGCGGTGTCGTTGGGCAAATCATCATCGGACGTAAAGCACTCGCCGCCCGCGGCCGAGCCGATGCCGCCCGTTACATACATGCGTTTGAAAACGGTGTTATGAAACAGCGCTTCACAGGCTTCCCTGAGCGCGGCTTCATCTGTCATGTAAGCCATGTCCGCCATGGCGCTGTAAAGGTACATGGCGCGAACGGCATGGCCCAAGGCGGCATGCTGCTCGCGAACGGGCGCATGGGCTTGCATATAGCACTCCGGCAGTTCTTTAAACAGCATATCGCCCCAGTGTTTCACGAACCCTTCTTTTTCCAACTCCGCTTCGCGCTGGCTTCTGCCGCAGCCCCTGGCGTTTATAAAGGCCGCGCTCAAACGCAGATAGGCCTCGTTGTCCGTAGCGTGGTACAAACGTATCAGAGCCGCTTCCACTTCGGGGTGGCCCGGATAAGCGCCCGCGTGCGCGGGGTCATCTAAAAAATAACGCACGAGGTAATCCGCGAAACGGGAGGCGATATCTAAAATCGCGCGCCGTCCGGTTGCTTCAAAATAAGCTGCCGCGGCCTCAAACAGATGCCCCGCGCAGTATAGTTCATGCCCGTCCGTCAGGTTGCGGAAACGCATGTCCGGCTCAACCAATGTGTAATAGGTGTTAATATAGCCGTCGGCTTGCTGAGATAAACCGATTAACTCAATAGCCTCTTCCGTTTTGGTTAAAAGCTCTGCGTTAGGTTGTATCGCTAAGGAGTATGCCGCCGCTTCCAGCCACTTGTATACGTCTGAATCCAGAAAGACCACGCCCTGACGGCGGCCTTCCTGTAAACCCGCGGCGATACGAAAGTTTTGAAGGGCGCATCCGGGCGCGTCATCTTCCACCCGGCCGTTCAATGCCTCCCATTGAAAGGGAAGAACAACATCGTGTATCAAACGCTGCATATGCGTCCAGAAAGGGTCGGTAATCTTTACGGAGTGGAGCGGTATGCTGACAATGCGACGCGTCATAGACACCTCTATCATTTTTCTTTGCTCGCCCGTAATATAAACGATTATCCTGAGTCTGTCAACAGAAAAATTTCCGCCATGCCAAACGAGGCTTTAACCTCATTATGCCTAGCGGAATAAGTAGAATAAATGTGTTAATTGCGGGTAATCACGAGAGGACTGCTCAATCATGAAACGATTAATCAGATAGCGTCCCTATATGGGGAATGGCCGTTAAAAAGGGGACAATCGGTTCGAAACGGAAATCGGTTTAATCGTTTGATACAAACTCTGCCCGATCTATGTCTTCCTGCGTCATGGTAATACCAAACCGGTCAAGCACGGCTTGATTAACATATAACCGTGATTCCACGATCTGCTCAAACGGAATGACTCCGGCATCCTCCCCCTGCAGTACCCGAGCGGCCAGTATGCCTGTTTGCCTGCCTAAAGATACATAATCCAGCCCTTCGGATGCCGCGCAGCCGTTTTTTACCTGCTCAACTTCGCTGCCGAATACCGGAATACCCGCCGTGTTGGCCTTGTCCAGCACAACGGGAAGGTAACTGAC
>WRFT01000237.1 GCA_009776385.1 Clostridia bacterium | reverse complement strand
GATCTCTGAAGATATTTACATTCGGCGACCAGAATGTTAAGCCTTTATAGATATCCCGATCCTCAAAATACGATTGCGCGTTAAACTTCGCGCGCGCTTCCAAGGCAATCACCTCGGCGATGGTATGCAGAAACGGCGCGTCAAACATAGCCGCCAGCCCGATTGCCTGAGGGAACACCGTCGCTGTTCCCGCTCTGGCAACACCGTGCAGCGCTTCGTTCCACCAATTGTAAGCGGGCAGCCTCAAACGCGGAATGGCCGGCGCGTTGTAGGATAACTGCGAGGCGGCCTCCTCCGCCGTCATTTGATTGACCAATTTTATTGCTTTATCTCGCGCAATTTGACGATCCATTGATATGCCTCCTTCACGAAAATGTTTGTATGAAACTTGTCTGTACGGACATACAGGCTTGTATTCCTGCGATAATGATTCGCCCGATTCGTTTATCCCGTTTTCCGGCACATGATACCTAAGCCGCCAAAAAAAAGCAAGTTTTCACCTTGACGTCGTTTTGTTATAAGGCAATGCCTTCTAAGGTTATACTCGCAGAACAGTTGTATATGTCTTAATAAGGAAACGCCCGATCCGGTATGTACCGAAGCGGGCATGTTGTTTTTACGATTGCGTAATAATTTTAGACTTCTGTTTATCCGTTGCTTGGCATGTCTTTCGGATCGACCAATTCTACCATATCCAATAATGAATCATCTTCCGGCCATATGAACGGCGCGATATAGGTATTATTAGATGGGCCGTTTTCCGCCTTGTCTCGATAAACCAGATAGATTTGCTCGCCGATGGTAAACGCCTCGCGGAAACTCGTGGGGAATCCTTCTGGTTTATGCCGCCAAGCCGCCTCAACGCTGCCTTCTTTATCCAAATAGATGAACATCAAGCTGCCCGTTTGCCACTTATGGACAATCGCCAGTAACCCGTCGTCCGGGGCAGGCAGCAGCGTCTCAATAAAGCCCGCGTCAAGCAAGTTTATCAGTTGCTGCGGATAAAAATTACACCACAGCACGTTCCCTTCCGCGTCGAAGTGTGCAATCATGTCATCCATGAACCCCCCGGTGCCGATCATTCCGCCATCGGTTGTCTCAAAGTGAACGTGGACACCCGAGCTCGGGTACTGTTCAATACGGCGTATCCATAAAAGGTTGCCCTGATCGTCCAGCCTGGTTATCATCGGAAAGCCGTTTGATTGATTGAAGGGGGCTTCCTGCATCATACCGCTGTAAACATAGCCGTCCGCCACGGGCCGGGGAGACCCGCCGGTGCCCTTCAGTTCATCATAGGTATGTTCCCACAGCGTTTCGCCCTTTCCGTTCACCGCCAGCAGTGTAAAAGGCGGGGTGCGGACACCCATATCGTCAGCGTATATTTTGTGCAACAACAGACAATCCTTGCCTTCATAAGCGAACCCTTGTGTTTCAAGCGTAATCGGTCCACAGGTCACCCGGCCGTTTGCGTCCAGTGTCACCACCGCCAAGGTGAAGTACCCGTCGCTCTTTTGAGGAACCATCGCCAACAGGAACCCGCCGCCTGACAAAACGACTGCCGTATCAAAATGTGTGCCTTCCTGCAGACGCACTTCCCAAAGCGTCTCCCCATCGGTGCTGACCCGAGCGGCCCAGGCATCCGTGGTGGCCGCGTCAACCCAAGCGCCGCCATACAAAAGGATGTCCCCGTTATTTAGCGGTTTAGCACTAACAAGCTTCCCGTCAAAGCATAACGTGGCCGCATGTAATGCCGCATTCGCATCGTACGCCTGATAAACAGATTCCGGCATAAAACTGCGGGCGATATTACCGGAACCATGAAGCGGAATCAAAAGGATGTTTCGTACTTCCCCATTTTGCGCGTTTACCTCAGTAATATAGTTACCCTCCCTTTCGGCGGGTATGGTTACTTTCCATATCGCCGTTTCCCCGTCCAGTAAATAAACCGCATAGGATTTGTGACGCTGCAGACTTGATTCTTGTATGTTTTCCCGCGCCGTTACCGCCGTCATGGCCGTGTCGATGGCCGCATCCTTTGACAGATCGCCCTCCCGCGGAAGGGCAAATTCCGAATGAGAAAGCAGTTCTAATACTTTGCTTCCGCCAAATCCGTGAACGGCAGACGCGTCTGCGAGGTTTTTCCGGAATCCAACCCAAGTTTCCATATCCCAACTATAAAATTTGCCATATAATTCCTCATACCGTTCCAGCAGATATCCGGGGAGCGGCACCTCGTCCCGGTTTAAAAGACCGGGTGAGGAGCGTTCCTCAAGGATGTTCGCTTTTGTATCCACTGTAAAGGAATAATCCGTATGTACCAGGTCCAGCGGGGCATACTCCACAAACCAGCGTTTTTCCCTAACACTTTCGTCTTGCGTATCCGCCAGCATCCAGGAATAGGTGGTATACCTGCGATAAATGGATTCATCTGTGAGCGGCGCGTCCGAATCATAGTGTTTTAAGATATGTGCCTTCAGCATAGCCAGCACTTCAGTCTCGGTGGCCTCGCCCTCTTCCGGCAGGGTGTTGAACGTTTCATCAATAAGCCCTGCATCCACCAGCATACGGCCGTACCATAACTGATCCTCAATGCTCCATGTGCCGGGATAAAAGCCTAAATCCAGTTTCATATAAAGGCGCATCAGTTCTTCCTTGGGGTATCCCCCGTTTTTAAGCAGCCGTTCCTGAACTTCTTGGGACAAGGAAAGGCCGTTCTCCTCCGCGATGCGCAGAATTTCCGCCACTTCCGCTTCAGTAAAGAATTGAGATTGGCTGTCCAGGGCTTTGGGGCTCATAACTTCTTTAATAAAATCTTTACCGCTCGATAGCATGGCGGCCAGCACCGTAACGGTAATCAGCAACAACGCGATGGCCAGAACCAACCCAAAAGACGGCTTTTTAATCATTGGCTTTTCTTCCTCCATACACCGGTAAAGCGTATCCTCGACAAGGG
>WRFT01000236.1 GCA_009776385.1 Clostridia bacterium | reverse complement strand
TCCGTCCGCAACGGCTACGCCGCCCAACGGAATAGACCAGGATCGATCCTGTAACGTGAAGCGGCCCTCCTGCATAAATCCGGCTAAACGGTTGATTGGCGGATTGCCTAAAAACTCCGCCACAAAGAGGCCGGATGGCTCGTTATACAGTGTTTGCGGGGCCGCGCATTGCTGCAGGCATCCAAAACGCATGAGGAATATTTCATCGGCGATGGACATGGCCTCTTCCTGATCGTGCGTGACAAAAACGGTGGTAACGCCGGTACGGCGCTGAATGCGGCGAATCTCCTCGCGCATCTCCAGCCTCAGCCTGGCGTCCAAATTGGAAAGCGGCTCGTCCAACAGCAGCAGGCGCGGTTCCTTTACCAGCGCGCGTGCGATGGCCACACGCTGCTGCTGCCCGCCGGACAATTCATCCGGCTTGCGGTTCAAAAGGTCTTGCACATGCACCAGCGCCGCGATGGCCTGCGCCCTTTGCAGCCGTTCCTGAGGGGGGATGCGCTGTATTTCCAACGGAAAACAAATGTTTTTTAAGACCGTCATATGCGGGTACAACGCGTAATTTTGGAATACCAGCCCGATATTCCGCTTCTCCGGCGGCCAGGCGGTGACATCCTCCTCATCAAAGAGCACACGGCCTTCCGTCACCGGCACGATACCCGCCAGGACATTCAGCAGCGTTGTTTTTCCGCATCCGGACGGCCCCAGCAGCGCGGTGAGCGCGCCGTCGCGCAGCTGCGCGGATACCGCGTCCGCGGCGAGCGTTTTTCCGTAACGCTTGGTAACTTTTTCCAACGTAACCTTCAAGCAGAACGCCCCGTTCCTTTTACTTCCCTTAATCCTCCGGCCTGTATCATGTAAAAAAAGGGAACCGGCGCGTTGCTGAGCGCCAATTCCCTTTTACTGCTTTACTGCATGGGCCTTTTCCTATCTGCCCTGCATCGCGTCATTCGCGGCGGCGGCCGCGTCCGCAAGCGCCTCCGCGGCGTTCATGCCGCCCGCGGCCAGCGTCAGCGCCTTACCCAGTTCGACACGAACCGCATAGGAGCCGGTGACGCTTGGCAGGAATCCGGCGTAGGGAAGGTTGGCTTCCACCGCCGCCAGCGCGGGATTGACCGCGACGAAGGCCTGGAAGCTTTCACGCGCGGCGGTCTCCGCGTAAGGAGACAGCGATATCATGGCCTTGCACCAGCGCTCGTTGTTTTCGGGGGTTACATAGAACTTGGCAAACTCATACGCGGCGCGTTCCGTCGCCTCATCCGCCGAGAAGATAAGGATGCCGCGGTTCCAAGCGTTATACCAGGGTTCCCCCTCGATGGGCATGGGCGCTACGTCAAACTCGAACCCGTCCGGCACGATGTAGGGAATGCCCGCGCAAGAGCCGATATAGGAGGCGACAAGACCTGCGTTAAAGTCGTTGGACCAGTAATCGCCCGTCTTGGTAACGGAGAACCCGCCCGCCGCCACCTGATCCGCGTACCATTGCAGACGCTCGGCGGCCGCCTCGTTGTTCCAAAGGACGGTCAGCGTTTCTAAATCGATGTATTCGGAGCCCGCCTGCATAATCAGCGCCTGCGCGACGTCCGTCAGGGAGTCGGCGGCAAAGCCCGCGATGCCCTTGGCGTCGAAGATGGCCTGGCTGTTGGCGGCCAGCTCCGTCCATGTGGCGGGAACCTGCAAGCCCAGCTCGTCATAAATGGTTTTGTTGTAAAAGAGGATGGGGCCGGTGGTAACCAGCGGAATGGCATGCTGCTTGCCGTCCACAAAGCCCGTCGCTTCCAGGTAGATCTTGGGGTTTAAGGAATCTCGGAAGGTGGGAATGCCGATATCCGGATCGTCGATATACTTGCCGATATCTGCGATGAACCCGTCGTTGACATAATCGGCGGCGGTGGAGGCGTAGTCGAAGATGATGTTCGGGCCGACGCCGTTGGCGACCGCGCTGTAAACATTATCCAGGAAGCCCTGATAGGGCTGCGATTGAACCGTGATGACGACATCCTCCCGCAGGGCGTTAAACTCCTCCGCCAGGGCGTTGAGCGTCGCGTCCTGGTCGCCGGTAAAGGTGTGCCATATCACCACTTCGGTCGTCGCGTCCGCGTGCACAAAAGACGTTACCAGAAGAACCAGAACCGCGATGAGCAGCCACTTGTTTTTCATAGATTACACCCCTTATTTTTTAATGACCCCGCGCGGAAAAACCGCGTATGCTTCCATAGCGTACTATAACAAATACGACAGGATGAAGTCAACCTCATTAAGGCGGCGGCCGCGTACAAGTATGAGGGCATCGGGTGTATCCACAATCACACCGTGACGGCCGGAGGCCAGGCCATCAAAACGGCGTACTTCACACGTTAGGAGCCGGGGGAGGTTTCGATTCCTCCCCCACTACCCCATAACAACCCCCTTCCCACTCGCAAACGACCGGGGCTTTCGCCCCGGACCTGTATGGTTGATTGTTAAAAATCAGGTTTTATTAAAGCGATTCATATTAAAACGAATGATAGCACTGTGTCTATCCGTTTTAGTATAAGTTGCGGGTTTTTCCGGATTGCCACAGACCGCCGCGCTTTGCTCGCGGCTAAAGGTTCACATGGCTCGCGAAGACGTATCCTTGGTATCTGCATAACCCGATTTATGCGTTACCCTTGTCACATTATCTTTCGCGTATTTCGCGGTCAAGCCGTCCCTTCCACGTCTTCGCGAGCGAAGCCTTTAGCCGCGAGTGTAGCGTGGCGGTCATCGATCCAGGGTTCTTCCTTATCCTGCTTTACGATACAGTTAAATCGTAAAAACTGGATCGCCGCGCCATTCACATGGCTCGCGAAGACGTATCCTTGGCATCTGCATTGCCCGATTTATGCGTTACCCTTGTCATATTATCTTTCGCGTATTTCGCGGTCAAGCCGTCCCTTCCACGTCTTCGCGAGCGAAGCCTTTAGCCGCGAGTGTAGCGTGGCGGTCATCGATCCAGGGTTCTT
>WRFT01000235.1 GCA_009776385.1 Clostridia bacterium | reverse complement strand
GAGGACGGCGGCGGCGGGTGAGCGGGTCTTTGAGTTTTTCGACGAACCGGAGCTTGAGGATGAACAGAATAAGACTGCCCGCCTTCAAAACATCAAAGGCGAAGTGGTCTTTAAAGACGTTCATTTCGGCTATGAGGCCGACAAACCTGTTTTACATCATTTCTCGGCGCATGTGTACCCGGGACAAAAAATCGCTATCGTGGGCCCGACGGGCGCGGGTAAGACGACCTTGGTAAACCTGCTGATGCGCTTTTATGAAACGGACAGCGGCGAGATACGCATTGACGGCACTCCCACACATGATGTCACGCGGGAGAATGTGCACGAACAGTTCTGTATGGTGCTGCAGGATACCTGGCTATTTGAGGGCACAATTAAAGAAAACATTATATATTGCAAGCCCGATGTGACGGACGAGCAGGTAAAGGCGGCCTGTAAGGCGGTTGGCTTGCACCATTTCATCCGAACGCTTCCGATGGGATATGACACCGTTTTGAACGACAAGGCCAGTTTATCGGCCGGTCAAAAGCAATTGGTGACTTTAGCGCGCGCCATGGTGCAAAACGCGCCGCTCCTCATTTTAGATGAGGCAACCAGCTCCGTTGACACGCGCACCGAGCGCATGGTGCAGGCCGCCATGGATCAATTGACGGCGGGAAGAACCTCCTTTGTTATCGCCCACAGGCTGTCTACCATTCGCAACGCGGACCTCATACTGGTCATGCGTGACGGCGACATCGTAGAGAGCGGGCGGCATGAGGAACTGCTTGATAAGGGCGGGTTTTACGCGGAACTGTATAACAGCCAGTTTGAGAAAGCGTCATAAGGCACGAACGCATCGGGTGATGCATCCGCGCCTCGGTAGTATTGCAATGAGACTGGGTTAACGGTATACCATACCGGATTTTACCCGGATTAAAGCATATGTAATAGTCTTCTGCGGCGCCGATGCGCCGTTATGGCCATCGCTCCTGACAGCAGCGCCGCAACGGGCAGAATGAGCCAGGCAGTACTGCTTCCTTCATCCACACCCATAGGAGGCGTCATAACCCATATAGCGTACAGAACGAGGTCGGCATCGAGGGTCACGCCGGTACCGGGAGTGTAAACCATGCCGCTGCCATCGGCTTGCGTATTCCATTCCTTAAACACATGGCCGTACGGAGGTGAAAAGCCGGAAGGCTCGACAGTCTCCCGCGTGCGGATTGTGAGAGGCTGGATGACACCATTTTCGATAGGTGTCAGTTCGCTAAAATCCGGCTGGCTTGTACCGTTGTTTGCTATATATGTTATTTTGAACGGATCGACGGGTATGGTTCCATCAACCCATACGGCGACTACGAGATACACATTTGTAGCATTCGGGATAACGCCGTTATCCAGCGTTGTATTTGAACTGACATGAATTGTTTTCACGTTTGTCGCGTCATACGCTGTTCGCGTCCAAAACCTTTGCCCGTAGGCTTTTATTTCAGCACGGAGCGGAGATGTCCTGCCGCCATTCCATGCGAATACTTCATCGTAGCTTAAAACGAACAGGACATCTGTTTTGGGGATTGGATTGACGCCGGCCGCCATGGTTGCCGTGGGAGTGGAATAGCCGGCTCCCGATAACGGTAAATTCGGTATAACCGCCATATCCCTAATGGTTGGGAAATAAGCCCAACAATAATACGGGATATCAATCGTCCGCAAAGTACAATAATTACTGAAATAGTTGGTAGTCTTTGTCGCCCCCGATGCGAATTGCTCCTGCCCCAGCGTGCCTTGTCTTACCAGCAAGTAGAATGTTTTACCGGGCACGCTTGTTGTATCCTTTTTAATGACATACCAGCCCTGCTTGTCGATTGTGACGGGCACGAGTAACGGCAAACCGGTATTCGGGTCGATTATTGAATTATTATTGTCATATGCATCCGCAATCTGGCTTAATAAGATATTATTCCCCGCGGCAGCCAGCATCATCAGGCCGCCGTTGACACCCGTTACATTTTGACCCCCGGCCAGCAAAATAGCGGGAGTAAGGGCCTTCGACAAATCATCTGACAGACGGGTGGAGAAGTTGTTATCCTGTGTAAAGACCGTCGGTAAAGTGAGTTCCGTGTCATCGGAATCCGGCACGGGCTGTGCCTCCAGCCCCAGCACATAAGCGCCGGGCTCCAGGGAATCGAAGTTATATTGGCCATTAACGTCAGTTTGCTTCGTATCTAACGGTTCGGATACATCATCCGCCGAATAAAGCGTTACCCGATAGTTTGTAAGCGGCTGCTTATTATCGGCAGTTAGCCCTTCTTCACCGGGTTCCTGCATGTCACCGGTGTCCACCCATAGGAAGCCGGAGATGCTGCCGGGCAGCTCTTCGTCCGTACGCACCACCGTATACGGCAGCAGGCCCGCGCTGATGTATTCGGCGAACTGCCCTTCACCCAAATCGATGGGAAGGGTACGAGCGCCGGAGGAATCCTCTGTTAAGTCACTTGTAAATTTGTTTAAGTATGTTAAGACAGACGGTACCAGATAGCCCGTGTCATCCTCCTCTGACGACTCAATTTGAAGGAAATAACTGCCGGCGGGCAGGCCGCTGAATAAATAGACGCCCCACTCATTCGTCTGCGTGACCGCCAAAGCGCCCAAAGCGTCATCCTCAGTATATAATGCTACAGTATAACCTGTCAGCGGGCGTTCATTGCCATTGTAAAAACCATCACCGTTCGTATCCGGCATTCCGCCGCCATCCACCCATAAAAAGCCGGATACAGCGCCATACACGATGTCCGTATCGTCGGGTTCATCAGGTTCATCGAGTACATCGGATTCATCCGTCGTATCGGCTGCGCCGGGTTCTTCCGCCATATCAGGTTCTTTGGGCGCGGTAAGTTCATCCGTTTCATCAGTTATATCGGATTCACCCGTTATATCGGACATGTTATATGGTTTATTGTCGGGCGCGATGGTCACATCCGGCATTTCAAAATCATCCGATTCACCGGAAGCATCGT
>WRFT01000234.1 GCA_009776385.1 Clostridia bacterium | reverse complement strand
TTTCAGTTCTCGCGATTGTCACCGCTTGCCTGCGGCTTGTTTCCGCAACCGCCTTGATGCGCGTCGCTATCTTCGGAATGCTCTCGCCGTTCAATACCGCTTCGTTTCATAAGCATGTGTTTTGGCTATGAATGTAATTGGATACAAATGCGAATAACCGTTGACGAAAACAGTCATTCGCGTTATATTGAGCCATGCCCGTGTGGGACTTTGCCTGTCAGGTTCAACGGGAAAGATGCTTGTCAAGGGTGCGCGTCATTGCCGTGATGTGAAGTCACAGCCTATTTCGGATGAACCGGATGGGTGCGGATATCCGGATGATGTGACATCGCGTTGAAAAACGCCGTTGCGTCTGTTTACGTGTATCCGGTGGGTATAAGGCGATCCTGTAGGCTATTTATAACGGGAGGAAGTGGTTCCGTTGCCGGATGCCAGAGCAACCTGGCTGGAAGAATCATTAAGGATAGCGGCTCCCGTCTTAAATGCCCTAAGCCAGCAGCGGCTGCGTGAAACCCTTCCCCTTCAGATGAATCCGGCACGGGCGCCCTATGCCCCGTTGCAAGCCTTCGCGGGCATTTTAGCCGGAATCGCTCCCTGGCTGGAGTTAGAGAAGGTCAAGGGGCGGGAAAAAACACTACAGGCGACGTATCGCGCAAAAGTGTTGGAATGCCTGGATGCCGCGACAGATCCCGGCTCGAAAGATCGAATGCTTTTTTCCGGCGGTGACTTGGGCCAACCCTTGGCGGACGCCGCCTTTTTAAGCTTGGGGCTGCTTCGCGCGCCGACCGCGTTAGTCTCCGCGCTCTCCGTTCGTGTTCGGGGTAATTTGGTGGGCGCGCTTAAAGAAACGCGTTTTATCATGCCTAAAGATGGGCATGGGAATTTGTACCCTGTGATGGTAGAGGCGGCGCTGGCATTGCTGGGTGAAAAGGAACTGCATTTAAAGAACGTCGAGGATATTGTGGCTTACTTCAAATGCCGCTACGTCGGAAGCGGCTTGTACATCGACGGAGAAAGCCTGTTACTGGACTACGCCAACAGCCTGTTTATTCACCCGATGTTGTTTGAGCTTTTATCTTTCTTTAAAACGACGCTTCCCTATTGCCGTAATGAACTGCCCTTGGTGCTGGAACGCGCGCGCGTATATGCCGGAATGTTAGAACGCCTCATTTCACAGGACGGAACCTTCCCCGTTTCCGGATCTTATGCCGTTTGCCGTTTCGGCGTGTTTCACCTGCTGTCGTTAGCCGCCTTAATGGGCTTTCTGCCGGAGACGGTTACCCCTGCTCAGGTACGCTGCGCGTTGATGAAGGTCACCGAACGCGTGATGCACTGTCCTATTTTCGACAGCCGCGGATTCCTGCTGCCGGGCCTTTATGGTTATCAACCCGGTATGACGGCAGGACATGCGACAATAGGAACCTTTTACCGGTGTATGATGGTTTATCTGCCCTTGGGGTTGCCGGCGAATGCCGCGTTTTGGCGGGATGCGGATGTCCTCTGGACCCACCTGAAGATAGTGGGCGGCGAGGATGTCTCGGCGGACGCGTTATCGGTGGATTAACATAAAGAGGGAGGTATAAAGGCGGGCATGCCGCGTAGAAATAAAGCGGTTATAGATACCTTGATACTGCCTCGCAGGCGTGCCTACCGCAGACGCCGCCGTGCGAGGGTGATGTTTTGGTTATGCGGCGCGGTTGTTGTCGTCTCTGCCGTGATGCTCATCAGCCGTCTTTCTCTGTACGGCAGGGCGCGTGACGAGTATGACACGTATCGCTTAGCTATGTCATCGGAAGTGACCGCCAATCCAACGCAAGAGGTCCGCGCGGTCTTATCCGATCCTCCACCCGCTGCGGTTATGGAAGTGTCTTCCGATGATGCCGCCGAACGGGAAACCCCGGCCGTTGCCGCACAGCCCTCTCCCGCGCCGTTTCGCAGTCCGACAGTGTCACAGCTCATTCAAAATAACAGGGATACCGTTGGATGGCTGAGTATCCCCGGAACGTCCGTTCAATATCCGCTCATGCGCGGAAATGATAACGCATATTATACCAATCACACCTTTAAACGCGAAAAAAACGCCAGCGGCGCTATTTTTATGGATGCCTGGAACGCGCGGGACTTGTCTGATTTTAACACCGTCGTCTATGGCCATAATATGAAGGATGGCAGTATGTTCGGCAACCTGGGAGATTATCATCACCAGAGTTATTTTAACGCGCACTCCACCATCGAAATCATCCTGGAAGACCGCAAACTCATCTATAAAACTTTTGCCGTTTATCAAACCCCCGACGGATCTTCCGTCGATTTTCGCGGCCAAAACTGTATATCGCAAGCGGAACGCGCGGAGTTTATCAGGGCGGCGCGTAAGCGGTCTACGGGCATCAGTTCCAATATTACCGTAGCCAGACAGGACAGGCTGTTAACGCTGGTAACTTGCGTGGGCGGCTCGCGTCTGCAGTACTGGGTCGTGCACGCGGTACTAACCGAAGTCATTGGCTGACACGCCGCTGCCCGCGCGCATAGATTATATTCCCGGAGGCCCGCATGAATCGTTTTGTTCTCGAATCCGATTATGAGCCCCGCGGTGATCAACCCGGGGCTATTGACGCGCTCGCCGAGGGGATAGGGGCCGGCAAACGCCATCAGGTGCTTCTGGGCGTCACGGGCTCCGGAAAAACATACACCATGGCGTCGGTTATACAAAGGGTGCAAAGGCCCGCCCTTGTTATCGCACATAACAAGACGCTCGCGGCGCAGCTTTGTGCGGAGTTTAGAAGCTTTTTTCCTTCGAGCGCGGTGGAATACTTTGTTTCATACTACGATTATTATCAGCCGGAGGCGTATATCGCTTCCACCGATAGTTACATTGAAAAAGAAACGTCCGTCAATGAGGAGATCGACCGTTTGCGCCACAGCGCGACCGCCGCGTTAAAGGAACGGCGGGATGTTATTATCGTCGCGTCCGTGAGTTGTATTTACGCGATGGGCAATCCGGCCGATTAC
>WRFT01000233.1 GCA_009776385.1 Clostridia bacterium | reverse complement strand
TACAACAAAACACCCCGTTGGGCGGACATATGCAAGGCGAGGGAGTCCCTGGCGCGGCGAGGGTCATAAGGTAAATAGCCTGCGCCGAACATGATCATTATCTAAATAAGGGAGGAGCGTGTCCCATGAAGTTGGGCATTGTCAGCGCGATACTGGACGGATACACCTTTGAGGAAACCATCGACACCGTCGCTTCACTGGGGTTTACCTGCGCGGAGATGGCCTGCTGGCCGGGCGGCAAGGCGGAACGGCGTTATGCGGGCGTCACGCATATCGATGTTAACGAACTGAACGACAAGCGGATTGAACAAATTAAAAACCTGTGCAAAGAAAAGAACGTGACGATTTCATCGCTTGCCTACTACCCTAACCCCATGGACGGCGACCCGGCCAAACGTGCGGAAGCCGTTGAGCACCTAAAAAAGCTAATACCAGCATCCCGCAAACTGGGGATTGGTATGGTGACCACCTTCATCGGCCGCGATCAAACCCTAAGCGTGGAGGATAACCTTAAACTTGTCGGCGAGATATGGCCGCCCATCATCGCACTGGCGGAGAAGGAAGGCGTGCGCATCGGCATTGAGAATTGCCCGATGCTTTTCGGGCGCGACCAGTGGCCGGGCGGGCAAAACCTGATGACGACGCCCGCGATATGGCGTAAGGTGTTTGAAATGCTCCCCAGCCCGAACTTGGGCTTGAACTACGACCCCTCGCACTTCATTTGGCAGATGATGGATTACATCCAGCCCCTGTACGATTTTAGCGATAAGGTTTTCCACGTTCACTTTAAGGATGTTAAAATCCACCCCGACAAGCTGAACGCCGTGGGGATTATGGCTTATCCGCTGGATTTCATGAGCCCGAAACTGCCCGGTTTGGGCGATGTGGATTGGGGAAAGTTTATATCAGCCTTAACGGACATCGGGTACGACGGTTTTGCGTGCATCGAAATGGAAGACAGGGCCTTCGAGGGCAGCCGTGAGAAGATAACGGACTCCCTGAAGCTGTCTAAACGCTACCTGGAGCAGTTTGTTATTTAATAAAATTAACCTCTATACCTTAGCCCGCGCGCGCCGCGGCAATGCCCGAACAAAACGCGAACATTAAATTATAGCCGCCGCAGTCGCCGTCCACATTCAGGACCTCGCCCGCGGCGTGCAGGCGTTTGTGCAGCGTGGATTCTAAATTCTCCGGATTAAAGAACGATAGCTCCGCGCCGCCCGCGGTTACCTGGGCGCTGTTAAAGCCGCGCGTACCCATTAGCGGAACGGTAAAATGGGTAAGGACATGCGCCAGCCGTTCCAGCGCGTCGTCCGTTAAATGAAGCAGCCCCGCGCGTTCCCTGATGACGCGCGCGACGGGTTCCGCAAACAGGCCCGTCAAGAAGCCGCTTGCGTCGGCATTCGGCAGCGACGCGCGGCGGGCAGCCAAATACGCCAACAGATCCTCTCCCGTAAAGTTCATCGCGCGGCGCAAGTCCAAGCGAATGCAGGCGCCGGGCCGGTATAGTCGGCTTAACTGCATGATGCATACGCCGCTCAAGCCGTCATTTGTAAAGAGCATTTCGCCTGTTTCGCGGCCATACTCCGTGCCCTGCGCCTCCAAAAAAACGTCCGCCGTGACACGCAGGCCGGACAAGCCGCGCAGGCCGGCCATATCCGCCCGCAGCGGCACGAGCGCGGGGGACAGCGCCGTGATGGGATGCCCTAAAGACAGCAAGAGCGCGTGCGCGCTTCCGTCACTGCCAAGCCGCGGCTGTGCCTTGCCGCCGCCGCAGATGATGAGCTTATCAAAAGGCTCGCTAAAAACGGAATAGGTTCCGTTTACGTACTTGCCGACCGTTGTGACATGCATGCCGGTACGGATGCACACGCCCGCTTTGACGGCCGCGTTTAATAGGACATTGAGTACCGTCGCGGCCTGTCCCGTGGCCGGATAGACGCGCCCCTGCGCCTCTTCCCGAAGCGCCAAGCCGTGTTTTTCTAAAAAGCCATAAAGCGCTTCCCGTGAACAAACGCTCAGCACCCTTTGGGCAAATGCCGCACCGCCGTTATAGCGAAGCGGCCCCGTATTCATGATATTACAACGCCCGTTGCCCGTGGCTAAAAGCTTTTTTCCCACACGGTCCATGCGTTCAAACAGGACGACCTCGTCCCCCTTTTCCCGCGACGCCACAGCCGCGCATAGACCCGCCGCGCCGCCGCCGATGACGGCCGTTTTCAAACGGGCGTCGCTTTCAGTAACGCTTCCAAATCCTTAAAACTGACGCCGACGCCTTCGCGCGCGTCCAGTCTGCGGCTATCCTCCATAATAAAGGTCGGCACCGCCCATACGCCGTTTACATCGTATGCCTGATGGTTGTTATCGTTTATACGGTCGGCATAAACGCCTGTCTTCAGCGCGCTTACATACGCCTCGGCGTCGAACTCGCCGGGGATCTGTTTTATAACCGCGCCCAATACATTGGCGTCTTCGATGTTCACCCTGTCGTTGACGGCAGCCTTAAAGATGGCGGCATGGTAGACCCACGAGTCCACCCCCTGCCGCTGCGCCTCGTAAAACCCTTGCGCGCACAAATCCGTATGAAGCCCGTATGTTTCGGGTCGGGGATGGGCCTCCACCGGGATAAATTGAAGGGTGATGCGCGATTGATACTTTGGCATCAACTCCTGCAGATACGCCAGCCCCCTGACGCAATAAGGGCAGGCATAATCGTAATAAACGTCCATTTTCACGCCTTGGCCACTTCCTTTCCGAGCGTTTCCGGGTTTGACAATCACACCGGAAGCCTTTATGATGGTGTCCAGTATACAACAGGTTGCGTGACGATTCAACGCGGAAAGAGGGAATGAGCCGTGAATGAAACCTTGGAATTAATTATGAAGCGTTATACCTGCCGTGCCTTTACGGGCACCCCTGTTCTTGAGGGCTCACTGAGGACGATTGCCGATGCCGCGCTGGCGGCGCCCACCGCCATGAACCGGCAAGCCTTTCATATAACGGTGGTGAATGATAAGGCGCTGATGGACAAACTGGACGGCGAGTG
>WRFT01000232.1 GCA_009776385.1 Clostridia bacterium | reverse complement strand
CCGTCCAACAGTATCCGGCCTTCTATGCGCGATTCCGGGTTCAGGTCGCACAGGCGGTTTAACGAACGCAGCAGGGACGTGACACCACTGTTAGACGGACCGAAAACAGCTAAGATTTGCTTTTCGGAAATCTCCATGTTTACATCGTACAGAGCCTGTTTTTGACGATAGTATATATTCAGGTTTTGAATCAGTACTTTGGGCGGCAAAGCTTTCACCTCTTGGCTTTAACAGACTCTTTGGCTGAAATCTTACTCATGAGCATATTGGCGGCTACGTTAACAATAAAGATAAGTATAATTAAAAGCGCGGCGGTAGCATATGCGTTTTTCATGGAAATGCCTTCCAGCGCCAGTATGTAAAAGTGTACCGCCATCGTGCGGGTAGGCGCGAAGAGCGATGTGGGCATTCCCAACGAGGAGCCCGCAGTTAACATGACGGCTGCCGTCTCGGCAATACAGCGCCCGATACTAAGCATCACGCCGTTGAAAACACCCCGCGAAGCCGACGGGAAGACTGCCTTTACAATGGTTTGCCATTTTGTACCGCCCAGCGAATAACTAACCTCACGGTAACTATTCGGTACCGCAAGGATGGCTTCCTCCGATGTGCGGATGATGGTTGGCAAAATCATAACAGCCATGGTCAGCCCGCCGGACAGAACAGACCAGCCAAGGTTTAGGTAGATGACAAAGAAGATAAACCCAAAAAGCCCATAGACGATGGACGGAATGCCCGCCAATGCCTCAGCGCTGAAACGAATCACACGGGTGACGATGTTTTCATGCGTGTATTCCGCTAAATACACTGCCGACCCGATACCAAAGGGTATGGCGATGACGATAGCAACGGCCGTTACCATTAAGGTGCCGACGATTGTGGAGGCGATGCCGCCCTCGCGCCCCATGCTGCGCGGGATATCGGTTAAGAAACGCCAGTCGATAGCCGGCAGCCCTTTTACCAAAATGTGAATGATGATAAAAAACAGCAGCGCCAGCACCATCAACGCTGCGAACCATATGAGTGTTTTTGCGATTTTGCCGCCCATATGCCCTATTTTTTTCACTTTCCGCGCCTCCTTACAATGTACTGCGCGGAAGCGTTTAAAACCATGATAATGGCAAACAGAACAATTCCCGTTGCGAAAAGAGCCTGTTGGTGATCGCCGGAGGCATAGCCCATTTCTATACCGATATTGGTTGTCAGCGTTCTGACAGGGTCGAGTATGGAGGAAGGAAGGGCGACGGCGTTGCCTAAAATCATGATGGCCGCCATGGTTTCACCGATGGCGCGTCCGATGCCCAATATAACCGCGGCCACAATGCCGGACTTCGCCGCGGGGAGCATGACGGAATAGATTGTCTGCCAATGGGTCATGCCTAAAGCGAGCGCGCCCTCTTTGTACTGACGCGGCAGCGCCAGCAAGGATACTTCCGATATGCTGATGACGGTCGGTAAAATCATGATTGCCAGAATGACGGCGCCCGCCAGAATACTCAACCCCGGTCCGCCAAGGTAGTTCCTGATAAAAGGCACTACAAACAAGAGCCCCCAAAAACCATAAACCACCGAGGGGATGCCGGCTAATAACTGTATGGCCGGCCTGAAGATATTACCGAGCGCGGGAGGGGCAAACTCCGTTAAGAAAATACTGCAGCAGATGCCGACGGGAACGCCGATGAGCGCCGCGCCCAAGGTAACTGAAACGGAACCGACAATCATGGGAAAGATGCCGAACTTCTCTTGGCTGGGCGCCCATTCCATGCCAAATAGAAAATTAAACAAGCCGACCTTGGCAATTAAGGGCGCACCCCTGGCGATAATGAACAGTGTGATAAGCGCCAGTACGGAGATGGCTGATAGGGCAAAAATAAAGAAGACATAACCGGATAACTCTTTTTTCATTTTCATACGATAAGCCCTTCCTGCGCCAGTATCGCTTTTCCGGCAGGCGAAAAGATAAAATCGATAAAATCCTTACTGACCCCGGCCGGCTCTGTTTTAGCGGCAAAGATGAAAGGCCTTGAAAGCTGATAAGTTCCGTTTTTAACGTTTTCGGGTATGGCATCAATACCCTCTAACTTTAATGATTTAACTTCCTTTTGCCCCTCATGCGCCTCTATTAACCCCAAGGATATGAATCCGATGGCGTTCGGATCGTCTGAAACGAGCAATCGGACCGCGCCATTGGAATTTTGAACAATGGCTTTGGGATGGATGCCCTCCGTTTTTCCCATGACAAGCTCTTCAAAAGCGCTTCTGGTACCCGAGCCGTCTTCCCGCGTGATAACATGTATGGCCGCGTCGTTTCCGCCCAACTCACTCCAGTTTTTTGTTTCTTGTGTATAGATTTGGCGTAGCTGATTCGTCGTTAAATTCGCAACGGGGTTAGAAGGATGCACGATAATGGCTAAACCATCCTTTGCAATTTCGAAAATATACGGCAGCTGTTCTTTTTCGGTTTCACGCAGTTCACGGGACGACATGCCGATGTCGGCAACGTTTGTTTCGGCAGCCGTAAGCCCGGCCGCCGAGCCGCCGCCCTGGATATCAATAGTACATTGATACAATAATGTGTTTTCAGCGTAAACGGCAAACGCTTCTTCCAACAACTCCGCATACGGTTGTACGGATGTGGAACCGGCTATTATCACTCTTGAATGACCCTCCTTTTCGGAGTTGTTCCCGCAACCCGTAGCCGTCAAGAGGCATAAAGCCATGATGACCATAACCGGAATCATTTTTACAGTTTTTCTTGGACGCATCATTTAAGTGGTACCACTCTTTTCGTTCTTTTTGCGTTTAGCCGAAACGTCCGGTGATGTAATCCTCCGTACGCTTATCCTTCGGATGCGTAAACATCTGTCTGGTTGGGGCATATTCCACCAGCCGGCCAGTTTTGTCCTGCTCTATCATCATGAACGCGGATATATCCGATACCCGCATCGCCTGCTCCATGTTGTGCGTGACGATGATGATGGTGTATTTTTCTGCCAGCTTAATCATCAACTCTTCGATCTTCATGGTGGATTCAGGGTCCAGGGCGCTACATGACTCGT
>WRFT01000231.1 GCA_009776385.1 Clostridia bacterium | reverse complement strand
GTGGAAACCTATGCGGAGCATTTTGATTTACAGGCGCAGCTAGAGCGTATAACTGTCTATTCAATGAACATGGTCCCGCGTATGCCCAATGCCGGCAGTTTGCTGCGCCAAATAAACATCGAAACGCGTAAAAACGAAATCGTGCAATCCATCCTTTGGCAAATTTCCTCCGCCTGTCTGCCCGATCAGGATTTTTCCGCGATCATTCCGTTTACCGGAAAGGAAAACGAGGAAACGGCGGCGGAATTTCTGAGCCGAATTACGGCCGCGATAGAATCGGTCGATTTTAGCCAACTCAAGTTTATATGCTTTATCCCTCCGGAGTTAATTGTCGAGGTATACGCGTCCGAAAGAAACCAAAAAACCATGCAAGCGCAATCGGCTCATCTTCACTGTTTGGAAGTGCGCAGCATGATAGCGGTCTTCACGGTAAGCGGAAACGTGGGCTTATTAACCTGCGATGCCGTTCGGTATGATGCCGGGTGGTTCATGCTAAGGACGCCGGGAAATAGTGGCTGGTTATTAAACCTAAGCGCGATGTCCGGAGGCGTGGTTGTCATGCCGCTGGACGAGGTGCTGCGCCTTTTTGCCGATTTGGACGCGCCGCAGCAGGAATTAATAATGAATCTGGTCGGCGGGCTCTTATTTTAGCGACCCCAAAATCCCCTCTACAAAGCTCTTTTGCAAAACAAAGAACACAATAAGCGTGGGCAGCGTGGCCAGCGTGACGCCCAGCATAATCATGCCGTAGTCCATCACATAACCCGTCTGCAACAGCGCCACGAAAATAGGGACCGTCATGCTTTTAGGGTTTTGCAGGATAACGAGCGGCCAAAGATAGGCGTTCCAGGTGTTCATGAAGGTGATGGTCGCGGCGGCGGCATAGGTGGGTTGCATGATGGGGACAAAGACACGGAAGAAAATGCTGAACTCACCCAAGCCGTCAATGCGCGCGGCATGAACCAGTTCCTGCGGGAACGACTCGGAGCTTTGTTTAAACATAAATACCAAAAAGGTTGTGGCAAAAGCGGGTATCATATAACCCAAGGGGGAATTGACAAGGCCGAGTTGGCTGAACAGGCGGAACATCGGTATCAGCGTCGCGGCGGCCGGCACCATCATGGATAGCAGCAGCAGGCTCATGACGGCCTTTTTCCCTTTATCCTGAAAGGTAATAAAGCCGTAACCGGCCAGTGAGCTGATTAGCAATGACACAAAGGTAATAACCAGCGTGTACCATGTGGAGTTTAAAAAAGCGCGGTATAAAAGGCCGGAAGCGGACAGGGACTTAAAGTTTTCTATCAAATGCGTACCGGGCAGCAGCCGTCCTTGAATGACATCGGCTGTCGGGTTCGTCGAGGATACAATCATCCAGTAAAACGGGAACACCGAAATAAACGAAGCGATAATTAAAAACACGTGTTTACCGATGCGCGCCGGATGGATGCGCGGTCTTCTTGCCGTCTTATACACCGTCATTTGCTTTCACCTACCTTTAATTGGATGAACGCGAGTACGGCAACGAGGATAAAAATCACATACGCTACGGCGGACGCGTACCCGAATGTCGGAACGTTTAAAAACGTCAGCCTGTAGATATAGGCCGACAGTGTCAGCGTGCCGTTAGCGGGGTCGCCGCCGTTGGTCATGTTGCGAATCTCGTCAAACAGTTGTAAGGTGCCGTTTGTCGATAAAACCGTGGTCAGCAGAATCACGGGTTTTAAAAGCGGCGCGGTTATTCTGAAAAACTGCTGCGTGACCGACGCGCCGTCGATGCGCGCCGCCTCGTATACCTGCGAATCAATTGTCTGCAAGCCGGCTAAGTAAAAAACCATATTATACCCGGTCCATCGCCACAGCATCGTAATAATGATGATAAACCGGGCCCATACCGCTTGCGTTAAAAACGGAAGCGGCTCTTTAATAAGGTCTAGCTGGAATAATATGGAGTTAAAAAAGCCGTTCGCCGAAAAAAGCTGTTTAAACACTATAGCGCAGGAGACAAGCGATGTCGCGCACGGCAGAAAAATCATCGTGCGGTAAATGCCTTTGCCCTTCAGTGTCTTATCGTTCAGCATCGAGGCTAAAACCAAAGCCAGTGTCAGCATGATAGGCACTTGGATTATCAAATAGAAAAACGTGTTGTACAGCGCCGCCAGAAACGCCTTGTCACGGAACAGCCGTTCATAGTTTGAAAAACCGGCCCATTTTAGCGCGTTTCCCTTTCCGGATTGTAAGGAAAGCAGGAAGGCTTCCACCATCGGATAAAAGCTGACAGCGGCGATAATCAGCGTCGCCGGCAAAATAAACAGCCAGCCTTTGCGGCGAATTCTCCTCTCAAGCCCTCCTCGGCGCGGCAGTGTCGTGCGTGCGTTCATCATCAATTCCCCTTTCAAGCGGATACGGCGCGGAATCCTTTGGAAAAGGCCACCGCAAGCGCGATGGCCTTTGGCCTGTAAACGTTTCTTGTAAGGATTAATCCTCCATCAAGAACTCAAGCGTTTCCTGCGCCGACTGAAGGGCCGCGTCCAGATCGCTGCCGTTGAATACTTCTTCAACCGCCACAGCCACCGCGTCACGCGCCTCGTAGTTATACATGCCATACTCAACCATCGGTATATTAGCCGAATACGCCATTAAATCTTCAAACACTTTCTGGTCCGCAAAGAAATCATGGGGCTCCGCGTACGCGGGGCCGCCGGCTGCGGGCAGATAGGTCGCAATCGCGCCGGAGGATTTAAGGATAATCTGATAGAAATCAACGCTCGCGCCGAATGTCTGGGACAGGAAATCTACCGCCGCCTCAGCCTTCGGGTCGTCCGCGAATACCATCCAGGAGGAACCGCCCTGGCTGGAGTAGTTGGTCGCGCCCTCACAAGTTAAGCGCGGCACATTGGTCATGCCCCACAAGCCTTTTTGTTCGGGGACAAGCGTCACGGAACCGATAATCCAGCATCCTTGAATGGTGCCGGCCGCGGACCCGTTGTTAAACGAGGCAATGTATTCTGTCCAGTCCGCCGCTTCCTTTACGATGCCGCTCTGACGCAGTTTGACAATCGTTTCAACGGTTTCATGAACGGCGGGGTTGTTTACCAGGTT
>WRFT01000230.1 GCA_009776385.1 Clostridia bacterium | reverse complement strand
TGCTGGTGTCATCCGCGATAGGCATGTCGATACACTC
The DNA here is from genome assembly GCA_009776385.1 of Clostridia bacterium. GTDB lineage: Bacteria > Bacillota > Clostridia > Christensenellales > Aristaeellaceae > WRFT01. Next base: position 3,078 of record WRFT01000230.1, on the reverse strand, counting down.
ATTTCGGATAAAGGTGTTTGAGTTTATCGTGGATGTTTTTCAACCGTACTCCATTGTCACAATAGATGACCTGCCCCATCACAACATTGAAAACGCTCCGGCGACGATACGGGAACGTTATGTACCGGCTTATTTGCCGGAAGGATATATTCTCGTTGAAGATATAGTTGCGGATGTAAGTATATCGTCTTTTTACGCGTTTACGGGACCGTTAGATGAAATAAGTTTTATCCAATCTACAAAGGCAAGTTACGGATCACTCGTCAATACAGAGGATGCGGATATCGTTGAAATAACACTACACAATGGCCTACAAGGTTTTTACTGTCATAATCGGGGTATTTACATCATGGTGCTGCATAACACCGATTATGCTTTTTCCATCGTTTCCGCTATTGAGTTTGATGAACTCATAAAATTCGCGGAATCCTTAAGTCCGGAAGTGAAAAAATAAAATTTTCATCATCTTGTCGCAAAATGACTCCTATGAGGGTTATATACAAATAAGAGGAGATGAATGATAACTATGAAACCAAACAGGCGTAAGCATGCCGCACTCATACTGCTGTCCGCGTTTTTATGCATGGCATCGATGGCCACCGGCGTAAGCCAAACAGAGAACGAGCCGCCCCACACGCTGACATTGGCGGATCTCTGCGATCCTATATATGAGGGGCGCGGAGCGGGCTCGGAGGGTAACCGGCTCTTTGCGGAGATGCTGGCTAAGAGGCTGGAACGCTTTGGGTTGGAACCTTTAAAAAACCAACCGAGGTTTCTGCATGATTTTGATCAGCGGGTGCTTGTACCAAGGGAAACCGAACTGACCGCCGTGTTTGACGATAGCACCACCGAGGAGCTTGTGTACGGAACAGATTTTCTGTTTACCGGCGGCAATATACCGATAGTCGGAACCTTTCCCATCGTTTCCATAGATAATGAAGCCGATTCCGCCTCGGTTGTCTTGTATGACAGGTCAGCGGATGAAACCATGCCGGTTCACGGCGCGTATGCGGCTACTATAGCCATAGCGGATGATTTTTTGTTCGCGAGTTCCGGGATGAAGGAGGACGAAAACTCTTCGTGGCCTCCCCTGGTTAATATACTGCGCCCCGCTTATGAACGCATCCGGAACGCGGAGGCGTTAACCATAAAGTATACCTTTGATACCCCTTTCATATCCCTTTATAACGCGGTGGGCGTCATGCCCGGCAAGGACAGGACCAAAGCGGTGCTTCTCAGCGCCCATACAGACGGAGCGGTGAATGTGACAGACAGCGGGTTTCAAGGCGCGCTGGATAACGCCAGCGGCGTACTCGTTTTGGACAAGGTAACGCAACGGATGGCCGGAACGGTGCCGCCCTACGATGTCATCATCGCCTTCATTAACGCGGAGGAATGCGGCTTTACCGGGGCGTTGGATCTTTCCGGACGTTTAACCGGCCTGTATGAAGCGGTCTACAACATCAATGTGGACTGCGTCGGCTTTCCCGGTTATCCCTTTTCAATGAACAACCTGAGCGGCCGTTCCACGGCGCTTTACACGCAAATGGGAGCGTATTTAAGCCGAAACGGCTTTACAATAGATTGGGACAATTGTCCGCGCGGCGACCACGATACGTTTGAAATGGCGGGCATCCCCGCGGTCGCGCTGCAAATCGTTGGCCGAGGCATCATCCATACCATTCACGACACACCGGAGCGGATAGACGAAAGCATAATAGAGAGCGTCGCGGAAATGATTGCTGCGTTTATCACCGAAAACCCGGAGCTGCACGCCGATTTGGAGGCTTGCGGCGAGCAAGATAACGATGAACATGACCATGGCGGCGGCTTTGCCGCGGAAGATACGCCCGTGTTAGCCTACAATGAAGCCATGATATGGGGCGATACGTTATACATGGGGTCGCGCCGATGGATTACCTATGCCGAGGCGATGGCCCATCATCCCGATCTCCCCCTTCCGCAGGTATTTAGGGACTGTTCGCTTCAGGCGTGTATGATACCGCTGTACATGCTCATTGATTTGGAACCCGGCCTGATTGCGGATGTGTCCTGTCATCCGGATAATATTCAAGATATATACGCCCTTTACAGCGATGGAAACAGTTCTTACCGAATTGTGTTTCAATCGGCGGCAGCCGTCGACGGTGTCATCAGAAGAGCGTCCGAAGGGGGATTTATCATAATAGGAGACGACGGCGTAACAATCAACGGCATCGGACTTAAGCAGAGCGGCTGTTCCCTGGATGTCTACGACGGCGCGACGAGCGGCATGCCCTTTGAAATAAACGCCGGGGTCTATGTTAATATGGTTCACAACGGAACGAGCAAGGTGACGCAGGAAAACGCCGCCGCCCTGCTGAGGGAACCGGATATCACCGGGCTTTTTAACGCGCTGATAGGGTATATTCAGAAGTAGCGGCCGGTTGGCTTCACAGCGGCATCTTAATCATATAACTATACGAAAATCAAAACCACCGGCTTCGCCGGTGGTTTTGTATACATGGGCCGACCTCTAAAACCGGTCCATTTTATGTTCCGCGCAGCGCCCGCGCGGCGGCTTTTATATTGTCCTCCGGGGCCTTGAGCATGTTCCAAGATAAGACGACGCCGGGGGTATCCTCCGGCAGCAGCTCAACCCATCGCTTGATATTTTCAGGGGTTATATCCGCGATACGCGGGATCCGGTTGACCTCCAGCCCCGGATAGACCGGGCAAGCGGACAGCTTTATAAGCATCTCCAACTCCTGCCGCAAAAACGCGGCGGGCGGCGGCTTGCGCCCGCCGCCCGTCATCGCGGTGAACCATGAATCCGCGGGGTTTGCGCAACCCGTCCGGCAGAGGGCGTCCGTTTCAAAGGGCAGGCCGGCCGGTGCATAGGTGTTTTGGTACATCATGGGCTTGATCCAATCACAGCAGCCGGACAACGCGGCAAGGTCCTGCCCCACAAAGGGGCTTAGGAACGGCGCGAACACATCTAAGCCCACCCGGTACCCTTCCTCACGGAAGCGGCCCGATAACGCTTTGACCGCGGCGGCGACCATATTGGATTTGGCTTTAAAAAAACGTTCCCAGGCC
>WRFT01000229.1 GCA_009776385.1 Clostridia bacterium | reverse complement strand
CTGCCGGGCATCCTCATAACGCTGGTTTATCACTATATCCCAATTTACGGGGTGCAAATTGCCTTTCGCAAGTACCGGCCCAACCGAGGCATCACGGGCAGCGACTGGGTTGGGTGGGCCAACTTCGAGCGTTTCTTTCGTTCGCCCGACGCGCTGCGCATCATCTTCAACACGGGTGTTTTAAGCCTCTACAGCCTGGCGGCCGGTTTTCCCGTGGCCATATTGCTGGCATTGATGCTAAACGCCTTTCGGCATGTAAAATACCGGCGCGTCATTCAAGCGGTATCCTACGCGCCTTACTTTATCTCCGTCGTGGTCATGTGCGGCATGATCATCCTGTTTCTGTCGCCCCGCGTCGGTGTCGTTAATCAATTAATCAAGCACTTTGGCGGAGAGGCCGTCAACTTTATGGGAAAGTCCGCTTACTGGCGTCACATCTATGTATGGACCGGCGTTTGGCAGAGTATGGGCTGGAATTCCGTTATTTACTTTGCGGCGCTCTCCGGTGTCAGCCCGGATTACCACGAGGCGGCTATCGTGGACGGCGCCACCAAGTTTCGGCGTGTGCTGCATATTGACATGCCCTTTTTAAAGCCGGTTATCACCATGCTGCTCATCCTTAATTTAGGCTCCTTTTTAAACATCGGGGCGGAAAAGGTTCTGGCCCTGCAAAATGATTTGAACATGGGCGTATCGCAGATCATATCCACTTATGTTTACAAAATGGGCTTGAGCAACCCAAACGGCAGTACGGACCCCTCGTTCTCTGCCGCCGTCGGCTTGTTTAACTCGGTCATCAATGCCGTTTTGCTTTTGCTATCCAACGGCATCGTTAAAAGGTATTCCGAAAACAGCTTGTGGTAAAGGGGGGAACATTCATGGATTCGGCCAAATACCGTTCGACGAGTGATAAGGTTTTCGACGCCGTTTTATTCATCGTGCTTTCCCTTATCTTTATAGTTATTCTATACCCCTTGTATTTTATACTCATCTCCTCGGTCAGCGACCCCATCGCGGTCTCCCAGGGTAAGGTTTTATTCGTTCCCATCGGCTTTACACTCGACGGCTACACCGCGGTCTTTCGCGTGAACTCGGTCATCAATGGTTACCTTAATTCCTTAATATACACCGTAACAGGCGTATCCGTTAACCTTTTGTGCACCGTACCTACGGGCTACGCGCTGTCCCGCAAAGATTTTTTTGCCCGAAAGCCCATCACCCTGTTTTATCTGCTGACCATGTTTATCAGCGGCGGGCTGTACCCCACCTACATGGTGGTGCGTGACACCGGGTTATTAAACAGCCTGTGGGCGCTGGTGATTCCCGGCGCCATATGGGTATATAACCTCATTGTATGCCGTACTTTCTTTATCACCAATATCCCGGATGAGCTTCGGGACGCGGCCAGGATTGATGGCTGCGGTAACACGCGTTTCTTCGCCGGAATCGTTCTGCCGCTGTCGTCGGCCATCATCGCCATCATGGTGCTGTACTATGGCGTAGGGCATTGGAACAGTTATTTCAGCGCGCTTATCTACATTAATGACCGCGATAAATGGCCCTTGCAAATGGAGCTGCGTACCATTTTGCTTCAAAACGCCATGAATGCCTCGCGGGCGGTGATGAATGAAAAGGAACTGCAAGAGAAGGCGCGCCTTCAGGCGATTGCCGACTTAATGAAATACTCCCTCATCATTGTGGCCTGCGTGCCGATGATGGTTTTATACCCGTTTGTTCAAAAGCACTTTGTACGCGGTGTAATGATCGGATCCGTCAAGGGTTGATCTTATTGTATGAATTTTAGAAGGGAGGGAGAGACGCAATCCTCCGCGATCCGCATCACTATCCCGATAAACTGTACGAGCCGAAAAGAAAGGAAGCGATATCATGAAAAAATGTATCATCTGGTTATTACTGGCCGTGATGCTCCTCCCCGCAGTAACGGCCTTGGCGGGGGAAACCGGCGAGCGCTTTACCCTATTGGTGGACGATAGCGGCAAGGTGGAAGACAAGATCATGCTGCCCATTTTGGAAGAACAAACCAGCATCCATGTGGATTTCATGCTGCTGCCCTACGAGGCCGCCAAGGAAAAGAAGGACATTCTGATTAACGGGCAGGATTACCCGGACGCTATCGGCGGATGGCTTTTAGGGGAAAACGATATTTTGACAATGGGCATGGTCGACAGGCTTTTCGTGCCGATAGACCCGTACATTAATGAAACCGATACGCCCAATATCTTCAAGGTCCTGTCCATACCCGGCGTGCGTGACGCCTTCACCCTGCCCGACGGCCATATCTACACGATCCCCTACGTCATCGGCGAGCCGACAGTCACCTTTTTACCCTGGATTAATACGGACTGGCTGGAGGCAGTCGGCATGCCAATGCCTGAAACCGTGGAGGAATTCCGCGACGTGTTACGGGCCTTCAAGGCCATGGACGCGAACGGGAACGGGGACCCGAATGACGAAATACCCTTTTCCGCGGATCCCAACAACAAGGACCTGGGCGTGTTGGCGGGATGGTTCGGCGTGAATGCCGGCAACTCCGGCCAACGCCATTATTGCACCTTGGTGGACGGCAAAGTATCCTTTGGCGCCAACCAAGAGGGATTTAGGCAGTTTATTAAGTATTTTTCGGGCCTGTATGCCGAAGGCTTAATTGACCCCGAGCTGTTCACGCAGGACTTGGCGACATGGAAGGCAAAGGGCGCTAAAAATACCAATTTGTACGGCGTGTCCATCGCCTACGGTTCCGGTGATTTTTATGAAATGGAACCCGGAACCAATGATACCCCCTTCCGCGCGTTACCGGTGCTTCGCAGTGAATTTTGTGAAAACCCCGTTTTCCGCCGTAACGGCTACGGTGTGACCAATTTCCGTTCGCAGGTGGCCGTGACGGATAAGTGCGCGGATCCCGGCGTCGTTGTGCGCTGGTTTGATAATGTTTTCGATTTGGACAACTCCATGCAAATACAGGCGGGGTTGTACGGTAAACGGTTGGAACGCCTGGAGGACGGCACCTTCCGCTATCTGGATGAATCCTTATTAAGCGAGGCGGAGCGTGAAAAATACGGGTGGGGTAATATGTTCACGCAATCGTTGCCGAAGT
>WRFT01000228.1 GCA_009776385.1 Clostridia bacterium | reverse complement strand
TGTGTTTCCCGTCAAAAAAATTACTCAAACGCCGCTAATATCGCCATGGGCGCTGTCATCAATCTTTGGCATGACGCGCTTCAAACGGGCGTTCTGCCCGGGCTGGAAGCCCTCAGCGCGGCGTCGGAGCATTGTGATATAGACAGCCTCGTCATTAATGAGCGGGATCATACCGTTTTTTTCAAGGACCCTCTCATGCGGCTGGATTTGGGCTCTGTTGCCAAAGGGTACGCGGCGGAAATGGCGGCGCGGGCATTGGATGAAAGTGGCATCTCATCTTACCTTATCAATGCCGGCGGTAATGTGCGCACGGGCGGCGCCCCGGCGGACGGCCGTGCCGCCTGGGGTGTCGGCTTGCAAGACCCCTTTGCCTCGGGCGTCTTAGTGGATCAAAGCATTGCGGTGCTGCGCTTTAACAGAAGCTCCATGGTTTCCAGTGGGGATTATCAGCGTTATATCGATATCGACGGCACGCGCTATCATCACCTCATCGACGAAACCACGTTGCAGCCGGCCCGTCACTACGCATCCGTTACCGTTGTAACGGAGGATTCGGGGTTCGCCGATTTTCTGTCTACGGCTGTTTTCGTCCTGCCTTACGCGCAGAGCCGCGCGTTAGTCGAGGGCATACCCGGCGTGCAAGCGTTATGGATCTTTCACGATGGGCGCATAGAGATGACAAACGGCATGGCGGCCTTTATGGAGGAGTCCGCGGCCGTGCCGTGAGGGCTTGTGCCGTTTGCGCGGCGCGGCCTGATTATGGTATGATAAGCCCGTTCTTATCATGATAATAGGTTGGTGAAACGAATGAAGTTTACGGCGGGTTTTTGGCAAATACGCAAGGAATATACACCCGCGTACGCGGTGGAATACCACTCACACCGGGTAACTAAATGCGGTGACCAAACCGTTTTGGAAGTATTTGCTCCCTCAAGGCCGGTTACCGGCCATGCCGATTCGCTAAACCTTCCCATGTTAACCTATCGCTTTACCGCGCCCTTACCGGGCGCTGTCCGCGTCCAAATCACGCATTTTGACGGCGCAGCCGTCAAGGGCCCTTTTTTCAATACTGAGTCTCACCCCTGCGACCCTGTCATAACAGATACACCGGAAGCGCTTTTGTTTTACAGCGGTCCGATGCAGGTTATCATCAGTAAAAAGCCGTGCGCGTGGTCTGTCAGCTTTATATGGGATCAAAACGGTACGCAAACTTTGTTAACCGAGTCCTCCTACCGCAACGCCGCCGCTATGTTTCATCAGGATGGCCGAACGTTCATCATCGAGCAGCTGCGGCTGTCTGTCAGCGAGAGCCTATACGGTTTGGGAGAGCGGTTCACTCCGTTTGTTAAAAACGGCCAGGCAGTGGATATGTGGCAGGAGGATGGCGGGACGGCCTCGGAAATCGCGTATAAAAACATTCCCTTCTATTTGTCAAGCCGGGGTTACGGCGTTTTGGCGGATACACCGGCCGATGTTTCCTATGAAATCGGATCGGAGAAAGTGGAACGGGCGCAGTTTTCCGTAGAAGGCCAGTCGCTTGCCTATGTCGTTTTCGGTGGCGCGTCGATGAAGGATGCCCTTTCCCGCTATACGGCTTATACAGGGTATCCGGCGCTTCCGCCGGCGTGGAGTTTCGGGTTGTGGCTGTCTACATCATTTACCACCGCGTATGATGAAAAAACGGTGATGTCCTTTATCAACGGCATGCGCGAGCGCGATTTACCCCTATCCGTGTTTCATTTCGATTGCTGTTGGATGAAGGATTTTGAGTGGACGAGTTTTGAATGGAATGAAGCGGTCTTCCCCGATCCGCAGGGCTTGCTCAACCGCCTGCATGCCTTGGGATTGAAGGTTTGCGTATGGATTAATCCGTATATCGCTCAAAAATCGCCTCTCTTCCAAGAGGGTATGGCGGGCGGTTATCTGGTTTGCAAAACAGATGGCTCCGTTTGGCAGACGGATATGTGGCAGGCGGGTATGGCGCTGGTGGATTTTACGAATCCCGATGCCGCCGCCTGGTATCAAAACCGTCTCGGGCGGGTGCTCGATCAGGGTGTAGACTGTGTAAAAACCGATTTCGGCGAACGCATCCCGGTAAAAGACATTGTTTGGCATGACGGGTCCGATCCCGTCAAAATGCATAATTACTATACGCATCTGTATAACGAGGCGGTGTTTAGCCTGCTTCAAACCCGCCGCGGACGGGGCGATGCCATCGTGTTTGCCCGTTCGGCAACCGCGGGCGGGCAAAAATATCCCGTGCACTGGGGAGGGGATTCCACGGCTTCCGCGCTTTCCATGGCCGAAACCCTGCGTGCCGGTTTGTCTTTGGCTTGCTGCGGGTTCGGCTTCTGGAGCCATGATATCGGGGGGTTCGAGCAAAGCGGTTCGCCGGAAGTATATAAACGCTGGTTGCCGTTCGGCATGCTGTCCAGCCACAGCCGTCTGCACGGTTCAACCGGTTACCGCGTCCCCTGGGTATACGATGAAGAATCGGTGGATGTCCTGCGCTTCTTTACCAAGCTCAAGCTGTCCCTCATGCCTTACTTGTTTGCCAAAGCCGTTGAGGCCCATCAAACCGGTATTCCTATGATGCGCCCTATGGTGATGGAGTTTACGCAAGACCGCTCCTGTCATCCTCTGGATACGCAATACATGCTGGGTGAAAGCCTGCTTGCCGCGCCCGTTTTCAGGGATGATTCCGTGGCGGAGTTCTATCTGCCGCAAGGCGAGTGGACCTGCCTGTTAACCGGCCGGGTATACTCCGGCGGGCGTTGGTTTACACGCAAGGAAGGTTTTCTGTCCATGCCGCTTTTTGTCAGGGAGAACACGCTGCTTATCAGGGGCGGCTGTGATACCCGGCCGGATTATGATTACGCCGACGGCTTTACGGCCGAGCTTTACCATATAAAGGACGGCGCGGAACTCTCCGCCCCCCTTTATGATTTAAACGGTATTGAAAAAGCGCGTGTGACGGCTGTGCGCCGCGGCAATACCGTAACGGTTCGCGCGTCGGGTGCGGCGGGCGCCTTCCGTGTCGCCGTTCCGTCTCAAAAACATGTCGTTGAGGCGCGCGGCGGAGCGGTTGAGTTGGCCTGGATGCCGTAATAAACGCGGAACAGTTT
>WRFT01000227.1 GCA_009776385.1 Clostridia bacterium | reverse complement strand
GGAAAGGGCATCCCGCAGGCACATGGTTTAAATCCGGCACATTGCCCGGAATGACGCCAAGCCGCGGCACGGTCAGGTTCATATCGGGCTTTGAGGCGATGAGGCCCTGCGTATAGGGATGCAGAGGTCGCTTGAAAATCGTCTCTACATCCGACACCTCGCACACGCGTCCGGCATACATCACCATCACGCGGTCGCTCATTTCAGCGATGACGCCCAGGTCATGGGTGATGAAGATGATGGAGGTATCCATCTCCGTCTTTAATTCATTCATCAGCGTCAGCACCTGGTATTGTATGGTTACATCCAGCGCGGTGGTCGGCTCATCGGCAATCAACAGCTTGGGCCGGCAGGCCAGCGCCATGGCGATCATCGCGCGCTGCCGCATCCCGCCGGACAGCGCGAAGGGATAGTCCTTTGCCACTTGAGCGGGGTTGGGTATACGCACTTTGTTTAGCATCGCCACGCTGGCCTCGGCGGCTGTCTTCTTATCCATGCCTTGATGGAGCGTCAGCGCCTCGCTGATTTGATAGCCGATGCGGAAGACGGGGTTTAGTGACGTCATCGGCTCTTGAAAGATAAATGAAATATCGTTACCCCGTATTTGCCGCATGCGCGCATCGGATATTTTCAGCATATCCTCGCCGCAAAAGAGTATTTCTCCGCCTTCATACTTCCCCGGAGGTGTTTCAATTAGCCGCACGACGGACATACAGGATACGGACTTACCGCAGCCGGATTCCCCGACAATACCCAGCGTTTCGCCCGCGCGAACGATAAAGCTAACGTCGTCAACGGCCTTAACCGTTCCTGACTCATTGTGGAAATAAGTCTTTAAGTTCCGCACATCCAGAATGACAGATTGCTTCTTTTCCATCATCGCGCCCCCTATCGCTTCATCTTCGGGTCGATAGCGTCGCGCAAACCGTCCCCGACGAGGTTAAAGCACATGACGGATACAAAGATAGCCAAGCCCGGCGGAATCCAATACCACCATTTGTTCTTGATAATAAGCGTTTCCCGCGCCGCTTGAATCAGGTTGCCCCAGGTCGGCGTAGGGGGAGACACGCCCAAACCTAAAAAGGATAGCGCCGTTTCGGTTAAAATGACGCTTGCCATGCCCAGCGTGGCGTATACAATGACATACGCAAGCACATTGGGCAGCAGATGCTTAAAAATCCGCCGCGCGTCGCTGATGCCCAGCGCCTCACAGGCTTCCATATATTCCATTTCGCGTAACGTTAATATCTGCCCCCGTACGATGCGCGCGACGGACGGCCATGACAGAATGGCCAGTGTAAAAATTAATGTCGGGATGGAGTTGCCGAACACCATGGCGATGGTGACGCATATCATTAAAAAAGGGAAACTCTGAAATGTTTCGCACAGTCGCATAATGACGGCGTCGGCCCATTTACCGTAATACCCGGCCAAGCTCCCAAGTAAAACGCCCAAGAAACAGTTAGCGGCCGTCGCCGCCAACGCGATGCCCAGTGAAATACGGCCGCCGTAAAACAAGCGCACCAATAAATCGCGCCCGATATCGTCCGTCCCAAGCGGATGCTCGGCGTTTGGCGGCAGCTTTATTTGGGACATGTCGATGGATTCCATGCCATAGGGTGAGATAATCGGCACAAAGATACAAGCCAGCACGATAGCCAGCAGTATAAAGAAACTCACCATGGCGACCCGGTTTCTTACAAAGCGATGGAACACCCCGCCCCAGAAGGTTTCCGCGGCTTGGGATTCCGTTTCGGGTACATTTGCTTGCATATTCATTCGGCGCACCTCACTCATACTTGATGCGCGGGTCGGCGACGGCATAAAGGATATCGGCCAGCAGCGTGCCCAGCAGCGTTAGAATAGCCAGCATGGCGTTGACACCCAAAATGACGGGATAATCACGCGTGTTGACCGCATCTACGGAAATTTTTCCCAAGCCGGGATAACCGAAGACTGTCTCGGTCATAACCGCGCCGGATAGCAGCGAGGGCACCCAAAAGCCCAGCAGGGTGATAATGGGAATGATGGAATTGCGCAGCGCATGCCGGTAGATGACAACCTTCTCGCGCAAGCCCTTGGCGCGCGCGGTGCGTATGTAATCCTGCCGGATGACTTCCAGCATGCTGGAACGCGTATATCTCATGAAGCTGGCGGTGGAGGACAAGCCTAAAACAACGGCGGGCAGCACGGTGTGCCAGGCGATGTCCAACGCGCGCGTCAGCCAAGGTTCTTTTCTTAAAAGCATGTTTTGCATGCCGAATATGGGAAACCATCGTAAATCCACGGCAAAGAATTTAATTAACAGCAGCCCGAAGAAAAAGGTGGGCATGCTGATACCTATCAATGAAAAAATGGTGGTGGACGTGTCAATCAGCGATCGCTGCCGCGTAGCGCTGATGATGCCCACGGGTATACCGATAAGCATGGAGAGGATAAGCGAGGAGATACCCAACAAGAAAGTCGGCCCGATAAAATCGCCCAGCACCTCTGTGACAGGGCGCTTGAGGCGTATGGAATAACCCAAACTGCCTTGAAATGCCTGACCGATCCAATTGAAGAATTTCTGGTAGACGGGCAAGGAAGGATCCAGCCGTTCAGCCAAGATGGCCTTTTGTTCCGCGGTCATGCGCGGATCCATCATCGTGGAGGTAGGGCCGCCGGGCGCCTTCTCGTTAATGAAAAACAGGATAAACAGAATGAGCAAAAAAACAGGAATAATTTGTAAAATCCGGCGCAGCAGATATGTTCTCAAAGCGGGTTCCCTCTTTCATGTGACGCATAGAATAAAAAAAGGCGCGGGGAAGGGCGAAAACGCCCTTCCCCAAAAAGTCCCGCTTACCGCAGGGTGTTAAAGCACATAAAGGTATAGCCGTTGCCCAGATAGCTGGCCAGATGCACGTCCGGCAGCGCCTTGATGGCCTCGGCATTGTCAAAGTTCGCGGAAAGCTGCGCGAGGTCGACTTCACCGATTTCCAACGCGGAAAGCTTGCTGGTATCCGGTACTTCCACCATGTAGATACCGTCAAATTTTACGCCGTTTTCCGGGTTCCAGTAATCCTCGTTCTTCGCCAGAATAATGTACTGGCTGGGCTGATAATCTTCCAGTATAAACTTGCCGCTGCCAACGGGCGTAAAGTTATGGGAGAGGAATCCGTC
>WRFT01000226.1 GCA_009776385.1 Clostridia bacterium | reverse complement strand
GTAGCCACGCGGCTGCTGGAAACCGTTTGCCATGACGCCGCCGCCGAGGGCTTCGACTTCGTCGAGGCATATCCTAACGTTAAATATACTCCCTTCGATTGCAGGGGGCCTCTGGCGATGTATGAAAAATGCGGATTTAGTCAATCCGCAGAACAGGAAGGCAGAGTCGTCGCGCGGAAGGCATTGAAATAAAGATCATACGATGGTATATACCGGAAACGGGTGAAACAAGGTAAGCGGGGTAATCTTACCGGTTGTACGACCTTATTGCACTATGCCGTTGCATTGTGGTATGTTAAGCATGGGGGTGACCCTTGTGTTTTTATCAGAAATGGAGGGTATCATCGCGGATGAAAAAGCTAAAAGTATATCTGGAAACCACCCTATTTAATTACTATTTCGACGAAGACAGGGATGCCCATCCTGACACAGTTACATTGTTTGAGGAATGTGTGGAAGGAAGATTTGAGCCATATACTTCTGATTATGTCGTCCGAGAAATTGAGGACGCGCCCGCAGAAAAACGCGATAAGATGCTCAACCTTCTCAGACAATATGACATCACGATTTTAACCGCTTCCGATGAAACTGATAACCTTGCCGCACGTTATATTTCAGAAGGTGCACTTCCGTCAGGCTCAAGTGTGGACGCGAGTCATGTTGCTGTCGCTTCGGTTAACGCGCTGGATTTGATAGTCAGCTTAAACTTCCGGCATATCGTCCGTGATAAAACAATTGAAATGACAGGTGCAATAAACATACTGCTCGGCTATACTATAGTAAAAATTAAAACACCAATGGAGGTGATTGACGTTGAAAAAACCAGATACCATCTTGGACGAGATTCACGCAATACGCCGCAAGATAGATGAGAGGACTAGGAATATGACTGTATCCGAGCGAACAGCGTATTTTAATCAAACCGGCGAAGCTGTGGCTCGGAAATACGGCTTGAAACGTGTTGCCAGCGCAAAAGAGATGAACGACGTTACAGTTTATTCGGATTGATTCTATGCCATATATACGATGATTGAATATACAGTGCTTCGTGCTTTTTAACTCGGAAATAAACTCATGTCATGATAAATACCGGCAAAGGGCAGGAGGGGCGCGCCGCCCTCCCGCTTACGGTTTGTACACATCCACGCCTAAATGTGTTAAAATACCCGCGGCGGGAAAGACGGCCCGGCGTGAACGGGCCGCTTCATAAGAAAAGGGATAAAGGGGGAGTTCGGTGGATATTAAAAGCTTTTTATCGGATATATCTGCCATACCGGGTCCGAGCGGCCGCGAGAAGCCCGTCGCGGAGCGTTTCCGCGATTTATTCGCGCCGCTGACGGACGAAGTAACCATCGACGCGATGTACAATGTCATCGCGCATAAGAAGGGCACGGGCCCGCGCGTCATGCTGGCTGCGCATATGGACGAAATCGCGCTGATTGTCGAGCGAATTGAGGAGGACGGCGCCATCCGCCTGGGAAGCATCGGCGGTGTCGATCCCAGAATCCTGCCGGGGATGGCCGTGACGGTACACGCGGCGACCCCTTTGTTTGGAATCATCGGTGCGAAACCTCCGCACTTGCTGACACGGGATGAGTTTGACAAGAACTATGCCCGTGAGGATCTTTTCGCGGATGTGGGCTTGCCGGGGCAGGAGGTTTTCAAACAGGTCCGTATCGGAGATATCGTCACGTTTAACACGCCGATGACGGAATTATTAAATAACCGCGTCGCCTGCAAGAGCATGGACGACCGCGCCTGCGCGGGCATCCTGTTGGAGGCGGCGGAACGGCTGACACGCATGCACACCTGCGCGGATATCTATTTTGTGGTGACAACGCAAGAGGAAGTAGGCGCCATGGGCGCGAACGCCGCGGCTTTTGACATCGCGCCGGATTTAGCTATCGGGCTGGATGTCTGCCATGCCGCGCTGCCGGACAGCAAGCCGGATACCACCTCGGAACTGGATTCCCCCTGCGCAACCATCGGCCCGTTTATCCAACCGAAACTGCATAAAAGGCTTATGAACTGCGCGGAGGAGCATCACATAAAGGTTCAAACAGATGTCAGCGAAAGGGACACCTATACGGACTGTGATGAGATACAGGTAAGCCGGTCCGGCGTGCCGACGGTGCTTTTATCGCTGCCGCTTAAATACATGCATACCTCCGTTGAACTCATTGATACCGGCGTGCTAAAGGAGTGCGGACGGCTGATTGCGCACTTTCTGGCGGAACTCAGCCCGGGATGGGAGGAAGATCTATGGATTTAAAAACGCTTACGGAGTTGAGCGGCGTATCCGGAAACGAACAAGCGCTGCGGCGGGCCATCATGGAGGCCGCCAAGCCGTTGTGCGATTCGGTTCATTTGGACGGGATGGGTAATGTTGCCGCCTTTAAAAAGGGCACCGGGAACGGGCCTGCCGTGCTGCTCGCGGCGCATATGGACGAGGTAGGCTTCATCATCACATCCGTGACCGCCGAGGGGATGCTGAAGTTTACCAGCGTAGGAAGCATTGACCCGCGTGTCGCCGTATCCAAACGCGTGTTTATCGGCGATGCCCGTGTGCCGGGCGTCATCGGCGCTATGGCGATACACCTGCAAACCCCGGAGGACAGCCGGCGTGTGCTCAAATTTTCCTCGTTATATATTGATATCGGCGCTAAGACCAAAGATGAAGCGTCGGCCTTGTGCCCGATGGGAAGCTATGTTGTGTTCGACACGCCCTACCGCGAGTTTGGCGACGGCTTTATATGCGCCAAAGCGCTGGATGACCGCGTCAGCTGCTTTACTTTGCTGGAAATACTCAAGGAACGCTACCCCGTTGATATCACCTGCCTTTTTACGGCGGAGGAAGAAGTGGGCTGCAGGGGCGCGTTGGGCGGCGCGTTTACGCCGGAGGCGGATACCGCGCTGGTACTGGAGGGCACTACATGCAATGACCTGGGCGATGTACCCGAAACGCAAAAGGTGACCCGAACGGGCGAGGGTGTCGCCGTCAGCTTTATGGATAAATCCTCCATTGCCAACCACGCGCTGTACCGGCAAATGCTTCAGTTAGCACAGGATAAGGGTATCTCCTGCCAAATAAAAACGGCCTCGGCGGGCGGCAACGATTCAGGCGCGCTGCAGTATAAGGCCAAGGCGCGGCGTACCGTCGTGCTGTCCGTGCC
>WRFT01000225.1 GCA_009776385.1 Clostridia bacterium | reverse complement strand
GTCGCATGCCATTCCCACCGGTGCCGTCATCCAGACAGCATGCCTTACGGCATAGCGTGCCGCAGTCTCGGGTAAGCGGTGTTACATGGTCCATAAGCGCGCGTGCCGTCTCAAGCGCGTCAAGGCGGCGGTATCCTGCGGTTCCGTACATCATCACGGACGCCCGCGTTTCAGGTTGATAAGCCCTAATAAACCCGCAATAAAGCGTATCGCCCGCGCCGGAATCCTTCGGCTTCGCCGAAGCAGGGTTTCCGCTTCCAGCGCGGCCTGCCGGAACTGCCTGTCATTGGGGCTTCTGCGAACCGCTTCCCGGTAACTGTTGTACGCGGTCTCGTACTGTTTAAGCTTTATGAGAATACTTCCCTGTATATAGTAAAACTCCGCGTCCTTTTTGCCTGCGCGGTTCAATTGCCGCAATGCGCCTTGATAATTTTTTTGCTCGAACAGTTTTTGGGCGAAACGCTTGGCCTCCTCCAACGGAATGAGCAAGCTGCCGGTTTTTCTGCGAGACGCTTTTAACGCTTCTTCATATGCCAGGTTTAAGCGGATTAGCTGATCCTGCGCCTTCTTTTGCTGCAGGCAGTCCGTAAACCTGTCCGGGTGACAAATTTTCACATGCCGGTGATAGGCTTCGCGAATCTGATGCTCGTCGGCGTCCGCGGGCAAACCCAGCGTATCAAATGCGCCTGACATGAACACCTCTCCTCGTTAACCCGTGTACGCGGCGGGAATTAAGTGCTTTCCCGTTTAATATCCGCGCCCAAAGACCGGAGTTTCTCTTCGATATGCTCATAACCCCGGTCAATAAACTCCGGTTCGTAAATTTCGGTGATGCCATGGGCCATGAGCCCCGCTACGATGAGCGCCGCGCCGCCGCGCAGGTCCGCGGCGGTTGTGGGGGAACCCAGCAAACGGGGAACGCCCTCAATCAGCGCGGCCCTTCCCATACAGCGGATGTTCGCGCCCATCCTGCGCAGATCATCCAAATGCTTAAAACGGTTATTAAAAATCGTCTCGGTAACCGTGCTGACGCCTTGGGCCGTTGTCAGTAGAGCCGTGATGGGCTGCTGTAAGTCCGTGGGGAAGCCCGGGTAGGCCTGAGTCTTTACATTCACGGATCGGTGCACGCCGCCGGAACGCACACGGATGGCGTCGTCGGAGTTCGTGACGCGTACGCCGATTTCTAACAGTTTAGCGCTCAGCGCCTCCATATGCTGCGGGATACACCCGCGGATGGTGACATCGCCGTATGTCGCCGCGCCCGCAATCATAAAAGTACCCGTTTCAATTTGATCCGGAATAACGGTATAAGTGCAGCCCCGCAAGTACGGTACGCCGCGGATACGTATGTTATCGGTTCCGGCGCCCTTTATCTTAGCGCCCATGGAGTTAAGGAAGTTGGCGACATCCACGATATGCGGCTCCTTGGCGGCGTTGTATATCATGGTGGTGCCTTTGGCTTTGACGGCGGCCAGCATGGCGTTGATGGTCGCCCCGACGGTGACAATGTCAAAGAAGATATTGCCGGACACCAGTTCCTTCGCTTCCGCGGCGACATCGCCGCCCTTCTCGTCAACGGCGGCGCCGAGCGCCTTAAAGGCCTTAATGTGCTGGTCGATGGGGCGGCTTCCGATTTCGCATCCGCCCGGGTAGGCTATATTAAACTTTCCGCCCCGGCCGAGCAGCGCGCCCATAAAGTAATAACTGGCCCGCAGTTTCTGCGCGTCACGGTATCCGACATGGCTGTCCTTGACGTATTGCGCGTCGATGGTCATAAACCGCCCCGGTTCATAGGTGACCGAAGCGCCCAGTTTCCTGAGGATATCCGCCAATGCCGCGACATCGTTAATATCCGGCAGATTTTCTATGGTACACGGCTCATCGCACAAAAGCGCCGCGGGCACGACAGCCACGGAGGTATTCTTGCCGCCGCTGACCCGCACGTCGCCCGACAGCGGATTCCCCCCCGTAATGACTAGTTTTTCTTTATCCGGCACCGGGCTCCGTTCACCTCCGCGCAAGGGTTCATTATATTGAAAACAGGTATCATTATACACGGTTTTCGGTAACAGGCAAGGTGATATGCGGTTGCGGTGTCTCATGCTCTTTTCGTTTGGGTAAAGGTATCCTGCCCAGAAAAGCGTCCGTAGATACCTGAAAATAATCGCACAGCGTCATGAGATGATGGATGGGAAGTGCATTCGCGCCGCGTTCATAACGCGCGTACATCGTCTGGGAAGTATGTAAAACAGCGGCGATCTCCGCTTGTGTTTTGTCCGCATCCTCACGCAAATCTCGCATGATTTTTGGATAAAGCAAGTCCGTGCCTCCCTGAGAGAAACTTCTTTAGCAATATGGTCTTTAGCAATATTAACTTAGTAAAGAAATTTACTGTTGACTATAGTAAATATATTTACTATACTGCAACATTGAAAGCATTTTCTATTTGCGTTCTATGTTGAGGATGCGGAATTTTTAGTATCAACAATTCTTCAAGAGTCCCCTAATGGGAAATATGAGTTGAACAAAAGGAAACGGCTTTAAGACAGAAAACGGTAGTTGTGAATATTGATGATAATAGAGAAAACATACCCTACAAGAGGGTGTGGAATTGAAAGGAGATATTATGAAAAGATTTTTGGCTATCTTAGCTGTGGTGGTCATCACGGCCCTGGCTTTTCCATCCTTTACGTATGGTGAAAATGATTTATCTTGGATGGATCAAATTACTCCCGCGCCTGTGACAGACATACCGCCACCATCCATCATAATAGATGATGGGTATTACCGCTCCGCTAATGAATTGCAGCCCCTGTCCGCTTCACTGACAAAGCGAACCACCGCACGTTCCGGACCGGGGACAAAATACACATCGGAGCATGTTATAAATTATGGTACTCCCATTGTAATTTTCGAGCAAGAAATTGGCGGAACAGCCACGTGGGGAATGATAGAATTTCGCGCGGACGGCGGTAAGAAGCGCGTCTATGTCGGCATGAAAATCGTAAGGGCAGGCGCGAATATCCCGTGGGCTAACACGCGAAGTATCACAGCTACAGTGGGGAATGATGTTATTCCGTTGTATGGGCCCGGTGATGAATATAAAATGTATCCCAAGAAACAAGTTCTACGCGCAGGTACAAGCATCGAAATTTTCCATGAGGAAAACGGCTATGTGATGACTGATTTT
>WRFT01000224.1 GCA_009776385.1 Clostridia bacterium | reverse complement strand
GCGGAGTGGATACGCAAGGTCAGCGGCAGAATTCCTTGCGTTCATTTTAAAGATTACGCCATAAACCCCCTGGCGGAGGATACGGGCTTGGGGCATGTGCCTAAACTCTATGCAGAAATAGGGCAAGGAAACCTAAACTGGCCCGCCATCCGGGACGCGTGCGCCGATGCCGGGGTTCACTGGTATTGTGTCGAGCAGGACCGCTCCGAACGCGATGTCTTTGAAAGCCTGCGCATCAGTATCAACTATATGCGGAATCTCGGCATTCGATAGGAAGGGGAGGGCCGCCTGATGCGGGTATCGTTAGCACCCATCGCGTTAAGGGCATACCGGGGGGATCCCGGCCAATCCGCCTTTAAGGAAGGCATTCGGTCGCTTCTATGGCGCGTACGGCAAATAGGCTTCGACGGCATTGAAATGGGTACGCCGCCTACTTTTACAAACGCGGAATACAAAGATTGCCTGGACGCGCTGGGACTTGAGGCCGTCACCGCGGGTTCCCTGTCTTCAGAAGCGCTTGCGGCGGGGGATTTTGCCGACACCCTTACCCAATGTAAGGTATTGGGCGCCAAGAACGTCATGATACCCTGCCTGCCCGCCGCGGCGCTGGGCAACCCCTATGAGCTGGACAGTTTTATAGGGCAGTTAAACCGCGCGGGCCGCGCCCTCATGGACGCGGGCGTACACCTAAGCTATCACAACCACGCGGTGGATTTTTCACGGGTGAACGATAAAACCATATTAGAGCGCATCGTGGAGGAAACCGACCCCGCCTGCGTCTTTATCGAGCCGGACACGCACTGGATTCAAGCGGGCGGCGGGCATGTCATTTCATGGCTCAAACGCCTGCGGGGCCGCGTTTACATCGTTCATTTCAAAGACTACGGCATCGACCCGTATTCAGACCATGCTTTTCTGGAGGGCACGCACAAGCTTTTCATGGAGTTTGGCGAGGGCAACCTCAACTGGCCCGGAATCCTGAAGGAATGCCTCGCGCAGAACATCGCGTGGTGTTCCCTTGAGCAGGACGAATGCCAACGGCCGCCCTATGAGGCGGCGGCGCTGGGCCTTAAAAACCTTCGCGATACCCTGCAATTATTATAAGGAGGGAACCTTATGGCATATAAACCCGTTAAAATTGCCGTCGTCGGCTCCGGTAACATCAGTTACACCTACATGAACACCTTGACCGCCGGTTTTCACATTGCCGAGCTTGTCGGTTGTTCCGATCTCCTCCCCGAAAAAAGTAAGGCGCGTGCCGAGCTGTTCGGTGTGAGGCAAATGACGACAGAGGAGATACTAAAAGACCCCGAAATCGAAATTGTGGTCAACACAACGGAAATTTATAACCACACCAACGTGACCCGCATGTGCCTGGAGGCCGGTAAGCATGTGTATTCCGAAAAATCGGCGGGCTGCGCCTATGAAGAAACACTGGCGAACGTCGCCCTGGCGGAGAAAAAGGGCCTGCTTTTCGGCTGCGCGCCGGATATCTACATGGGTTCCGCCTATCAAACGGCGCGAAAGCTCATAGACGACGGCTGGATCGGGGAACCCGTCGCCGCCAGGTCCTGGTGCTACCGCGGCTACGGCGTCAACACGCGGGCCGCGGACGGTCAGGCTTCCCCGTTCGGGAAAACCGGCACCACCATAACCTATGATATGGCGGGCTATTACATAAACGCTTTGGTGGCGCTTTTAGGCCCGGTGGCGCGGGCGGCGGGCTTCGCGCGCGTTTTTGAAAAGCATACCAACGATAATGTCCTGCACCCGCGGTACGGCTTGCCCATAAACACGGATGGCGGCGCAAGCCTGATGATGGCGTCGCTTGAATTTGTAAACGGTGTTTACGGCAACCTCATGTTAACCTGCGACGGCTTCAGCCCGGAGCAGCCGCGTGTGGAGATATTGGGCACGGAAGGAACGCTCACTTTGCCTGATCCCAATTGCTTCGGCGGATTCGGGCTGGATGTAACGCTGACGCGAATCGGAAATCCGGGCGTTTTCACCTTCCCCTTTACCCACGCCTTTGGGGATATGGATCCGGCCATTCCGCCAAAATCGGGCAAGCCGGAACCCTGTCATAACAGTTGGCGCGGCATAGCCGTTGTGGACATGGCATACGCTATCAGAAAGGGACGCCCGCACCGCTCCAGCGCGGCTCTCGCCTTACACACGGTGGAAATCGTATCGGCCATAGAGCTGGATTCCCGCGAACATCCGGGCATTTATACCATCCGCTCCCGCCCCGAGCGCCCGGCTCCCCTGCGTCCCGGCTTGTTCGGGCCCATACATGTCATGGAAGCGGCCATCGACACCCCCTAACCAAACCTTTTTTCACGCACGGCAGAAAGTGAGGAAAAAGCTTGGCAGCCTCCAGATTCGCCGTTTTTGTCGATTTAGAAAATTGCGGCGCAAAAGTAACAACACTTAAAAGCATCATCGATAAGGTAAAAATAAGGGGCGACATTTTGCTCGGCCGCGTCTACGGCTACACCGAAAAATACGGCGATTTAACCGAAACGCTTCTGTCCAATACCTTTACCGTCGTACCCTCTTTACGGTATGGTTCCGCCCGCAAGAACAACGCGGATATCCTTTTGGTTATCGACGCGTTGGAAGTCGCCTATACCAAC
Organism: Clostridia bacterium; assembly: GCA_009776385.1. Taxonomy (GTDB): domain Bacteria; phylum Bacillota; class Clostridia; order Christensenellales; family Aristaeellaceae; genus WRFT01. Next base: position 563 of record WRFT01000224.1, on the reverse strand, counting down.
GACCTTATCGACAGTTTTTGCATCGTCTCCGGGGACAGCGATTACAACCCTCTGGTGGGCAAGCTCAAGTCCATGGGAAAATTCGTGCTGGGCATTTCCCGAAGCGAGGCGGCTTCCGCCATTTTTATCAATGCCTGCAATGAGTTTCAGTTTATGGAAACCGTCAGCGCCGCCAAGACCGGCGCGCGCGGAAAGAAGAACGGAACGCAGGGGGAAGAGTCCGCCGATTTGCAGGAACTGAACAAGACGATACTGCGTATCTTATCCGATCAGGGCGGGAAGGACGAGCTGTACGCCAGCGAGGTCAAGGGCGTCCTGTTAAGGCTCAAGCCGGATTTTAACGAAAAGGCTTACGGCCTATCTTCCTTCGGAAAACTGCTGACCAAATTGGAAAACCAATTCGGCTCTATCCGTATCAGAAACGATAACTTTAACATGATGGTTTCCTTATCTTCCGGTGAAACGGCGCAAGGGCAGCAGTTAACCCGCGATAATTGGCGCTCCGCCTTTGGAGACATTTTAAAACGGTACAAAGAAGCCGGCTTCGACCGCGTCAATCCCTC
>WRFT01000223.1 GCA_009776385.1 Clostridia bacterium | reverse complement strand
TTAGCCTTGAAAAAACGAAGACTGTAAGAGATCGTTCCATCACTATATATGGCATGAATAGACATCACATCCTGCCGACCGCCTTGCAATGTAATGATTTTCCCGGGCTCCGGCTGCGGCGCATTCAGATCAAAAAGCTCAATCCTACACGCTTGCAGCGTGCAGCCTTTATAACGCTCCGGGATGGGCAGGGAAGGATGATAATATAACGCTTCCGAAAGGGTCATCCAACGGTCGGATCCGATATACATATGATCGTCCAGCAGCATGGCTTCATGATACGCCAGTACCGGTTCTTCCGCGGCAACGTCCTCATCGTGCCCGTCATGATGCTCCCGTTTACTCCGCGCCAATAAGGCGTGGATATCCGGGTTTTCCGTTATAAACGCTTGAATCGTTCCCGCAAGCCCGGTTAGCAATACCGGGTTAATATTTCCCGGGACATCCCCGGCGGTGTGCATATATTTACTAATGAAACTGTTTTCATTGATCAGAATGGCAGACGGAATACCTTCGTATCCAAATGCATCATGGTCGCTGCCGGAATAATACCCTTCTTGAACGCAGGTAAAACCATTCGACATCAAGCAGCTCTCCAGCATCTCATATAACAACGGGTATCCGGCGTAAGCGGCTCCCATGGGGAACGATGCCCCTTCCAGCCCCACGCTATCCACATTGATGTTATACAAATCATCGTACAGCCTGGGAAGGCGCGGCGCCGAATTGTAAGTGCCAGTAAGCCCGGCTTCTTCCGCGTTGGTAAAGGCGAAGATAACGTCATAAGGCGGAACCGTCCCGGCCATTCGTTTTAACACCTCATCCAGTACGGCGGCGCCGCTGGCGTTGTCCAGCGCGCAGGGCAGCCTGATACCCGCTTGATCCCCCACGCCGTCAAAATGCGCACTGAGAATCACAGCTTTGGTTCTGTCCCCGCCGGGCAGAACGCCCACAACATTTTGAAGGGTTACAACGGTTTTTGTAAACTCATACCGCGTTTCCAACGATACCGCCTCCGCGATACGGTTATAAACAGGGCGGAGGATGCGTATCCGGGGAGGCGTTGGCGGTACGTAGTAACTGCCTTTATCATTTATACCTGTACTGTTAAATAAAAAATTGTCCACAGGGTATCCCATGGCCGCGAAGACATCAAACGGCGGCACTCCATCCGTCCCGTCCCTATCAAACAATAAAATGACCGAGGGATCCGCTTCATTTTGATTCCGTGTTACGGGGTAAGTGCCGCTGATCGCGGCTCCGGCGCCGGCAAACAAATAGTCCCGCCCATGTACCAACTCTTCACGGCTTCCGTCTTCCATGACGGCAATTAGCATGGTGTCCGGATTGCCGGCGACGCTTTGTTCAAAAGGGAGCAGGAAATCCGGACAGCCAGCCAACGGAACAAGCCCGTAATCCCGCATTCTTTCCGCAAGCAGCATCGCCGCTAAATGGTTGCCGTCCGTGCCTATCCCGCGGCCCTCGTAGATAGGCTCACATAAGATATAAAGCAGGGAACCCTCTTCCCCGGCAGCTGTACGGAACGCGAGCAGAGGCGCGAATAATAAAACAACCGCTAAAAGGAACGCCATGTTTTGGCGGAAGGTTTTTATCATGTGGCGGACACCTTCTTTAATTCATTGATAAATGAAAGGGAGGCTTTTCCCGTTAAAACAAAACATTAAAACGGCATGTCTTACCCTTCCTTTTTTTAATTAACAACCTTGTGCTAACCCGATGAATGAAAGGCTTTGTTGTATACAAACTTAATGGCTACAATCCCACTTGTTAGCCAGGTTAAATCCTTCAATAAGCCTATGAGGACATAAATCGCATTTTTTACCATATGGCTGGGTGCGTTCTAACCCATCTTCACGTACTCCAAAATGGGTCCTCCAACCCCCGTTCGGCTTCCACGAACTCCATCCCCCTACGTAAGCATGCATTCTACCTTCTTTACATAACATACAAAGCAAAAGACGTGGAACTGTAATTTCATCATCTTGAGTAATCACCGGGTCTACGTCCACCGATTTTGCGATAACTATAGAAACAGGGATTAATAAGCATACTAGTACAACCAAAACCAACAACGAAATCAACTTTTTCATGGATATACTTCCCAATATTTGAATTTGCGTTTATCTCACCAATTTATTACAAAATAACCATCCGCTAGGTGTATAGTACAATTCGTGATATATTTTGTCAATAGATATTTCACATGAATGATTTCATTTATCCTCGGTTTATCCTCGGTTTTCTTGATGGGAATACTGTATACAGTATAGTTGATCAATCTTTACTCAATATCTATGATGCAGCTTATCCGGCAGGCGTGCTTTATGGTATAATCTAACCGGCGCTTGCCTTAAAACCATCGGAAGCGCGCAGTCTTGCTTATTTGCCCGCGGAGGTGTGTTTGTGACCCGTACCGTGTTTCAAATGATAGCGGCCATCGCGGCCGTACCGCTCTGCGCGGAGTTCCTGCCCGGGGTGCATTCCCAAAGCATTCATTTCTCATTGATTGCCGGAGCCGTTCTGGCCTTAATTTATCTGGTGTTGCGCCCGCTGGTCAAGCTTGTCACGAAGGTTTTTTCCATTCTGACACTGGGTTTATTATCCGTTTTCGTCGACGCGTGGCTCGTACAATTATGCGTCTCGATGATGAACGGCGGGCTGGTTGTGGATAGCTTTTGGTGGGCGGCGGCCGTCGCGTTAGGCGTAAACACGCTGCGGCTGCTGGTAGGCGTTTTATTTAAAAAATGAGGGGAGCGTGAACGCATTGATCGCGTTGGCAAACGATCATACGGCGCTGGAGCTTAAAAAAGAAGTGATTGGCCTGTTGGAGGAGATGGCCCTACCCTTCAAGGATTTCGGGACGCATCAGCCCGAGCGCTGCGATTATCCCCTATACGGTATTCGCGCGGCGCGCGCCGTGGCATCGGGCGAATGTGACAGGGGAATTTTAATTTGCGGCACCGGGTTTGGCATTTCACTGGCGGCCAATAAAATTGCCGGTATCCGCTGCTGCTTATGCTCCGAACCGTACACGGCGCTGATGAGCCGGCTGCATAACGATACGAACATGATAGCGGTAGGCGCGCGTGTCGTGGGAAGTGAACTGGCCAAGATGATTATTAAGACCTTCTTAACCACGCCGTTTGAAGGCGGCAGGCATAGCCGGCGGATTGCCATGATACA
>WRFT01000222.1 GCA_009776385.1 Clostridia bacterium | reverse complement strand
GCCGATCCGGATATCATCTTCTTAAACTGTGACGCGGAACGCGCCGAAGTATTCTTCTTAACACCGGGCTATATGGATTTAACGGCCGTAAAAGAAGGCCGCGTGTATTTATGCGACCCCAATATCGCTTCCCGTCCCACGCCGCGCATCTTGAATGTGATGGCGCAAATGGCACAGGACGCCTTTGGACTATCGAATCTTCCCTAAAGGGCGGGAAATCGAAGCTCAAACAGCGCCCCGCCCATGTCGCCGGAAGAAGAGAGGATAAGCGTCCCTCCCATAGACTCTGTCAAGAGACGGGCGACGCTAAGCCCCAATCCGCTTCCGCCACCGCTGCGCGCGCTGTCCAGCCGATAAAAACGTTCAAAAACCCTGTCTGTATATTCCGGCGCTATGCCGGGGCCGTCGTCCTCCACGCGGAGGACGACATTTTTATCCTCCCGATTCGTATAAAGGCGTACACATCCGCCGGGTTTTCCGTGCCGCATCGCGTTATCAACCAAAATAGCAAGTGTTTGAATCAAACGTTCCTCATCGGCTTTTATATTAACATCCTGCGACTCCACCGTAAATGTGACACCCTCTTTGGCCGCCAATGGGGTAAATAATGACGACACACGATCCGTCACCGCCCGCAAACAGACTGTTTCTTCTTTTAGCTGCCATTGGCCGGCGTCCGCACGTGCCAGATCCAGTAAATCGCCCACCAAACGGCTCATGCGTTCACTTTCCAAGGTAATGGCGCTTAAATACGGTGTGAATCCCTTTAGTTCCGCATCCGCAAGCACTTCCGCGTTGGCGCGAATGGCGGCGACGGGTGTACGCAGTTCATGGGAAGCCGCGGCCACAAAATCACGCTGCTGCCTGAAGGACGCTTCCACAGGCCGGATGGAGCGGCCGCTTAGGTAAAAACCGGTCAGGAACATCAGGAGCAGCCCGCCTAAGGATACGAATAGAAAATTCCTGCGCAGCTCTCCGGCCGCCATCAATTCCTCATGGCGGTCTTGTATGACATAGAGTTCTGTTTGGGGCGTTAAAGGCGTGCGGCTCGTCAGGGTTACCGCGACACGGTAAGAATGCTTATCCAATTCCAACAAGACGGTTTTATCGATGATGGGGCCTTGCCTGTAATAAAAGGACTGCACCCCCCCGGCGTTCGATCGCAGCGGCGACATGGCAAAGGCATGCGTATCCGCATCGGCGGAATCAACTTGCCGGGTATCCGGGCCGTCAAGCGCGGCAGAGTACGCCAGGAACGAGATGTTTTCCAGTATATCCACCTCGGGTTCCTGGCCGAATGACATATACTGTGTTTGGCTGCCGTAACGGTATACGGCGGAATAGCGGTTAATATATTGTACACGCAGGGATGGTGAAAGCGCCGTAATGACCGAACGCGTAGACCTGGACATCTGCAGAAGATCCCCTTCGAATTGCGCGGCCATCGATTGCTGCGCCGCCGCCATCGCATAGAAGGCCATCAATAGCAGAACGGCGCCGGTTAGTAATGTGGAAAGCAACGCCATATGGAACCTTAGTTTTTTAAGCACTGCCGTCTTCCCGCCTTCCGGCCAGCCGGTAGCCGACACCGCGTACTGTTTCTATCCGCGCGCTGGAACCGGCGGAACGCAGTTTCTTTCTTAAAAAATGAACATAAATATCTAAATTGCCGTCCTCGACCGCCGCGCCGCCCCATACCCTGTCCATCAGCATGTTTCTGGTAAAAACACGGGCCGCGTTGTTCAAGAACAGTTCCATCAAGCGTCCTTCCCTCCCGGACAGGGGTATTTGATCGGACGGCCCGGCCAGCACCATCGCCTCCATATCCAGTACCAAATCAAACGCTTGCGCCGTACGGCCGGGCAGCCATTTTTCCGGACGCCTCATCAGCGCGTTGATGCGCGCAAGCAGTTCATCGGCAGCAAACGGCTTGACCAGGTAATCATCAGCGCCGGCATTCAAGCCCTCCACGCGGTCTTGAATGCCATCCATCGCCGTGAGCATCAGGACCGGCGAGGCTATTTTTTTGGCGCGGAGTTTGCGTACAATGGAAGCGCCGTCAAGCCCCGGCAGCATCCGGTCCAGCACAATCAAGTCATAGCGGCCGCTTAACGCTTCTTCCAACCCTTCCTGTCCTTCCGGGCAAGCCGTAACTTCCATCCCCGCCTTCTTTAGCTTATACGTTAGCGCGATGGACAACGAACGGTCATCTTCCACTAAAAGGACATGCAAAACGATCCCTCTTTTACATGGTTAATCATTCTTTTAAGGCTTACTCATTCAAATAAGCCATTGTGCGGTGATATAAAGCATATTGCGTATTTTCTGTTGAAACCTCTCCCCTGAAAAACGCGGCCGTTTCCTCGACAATAAAAGACATAAGCAGTTCATCGGCCATGACCGGCGCGTTTAGAACTTCGGCCATCGCTGTCAACATGTCGTAATGCGCGTCATCCGGTTGTTTCATTTCGATGTTGTTCCCGCCATCCATGGCAAACATGCTCCTGACTCTGTTTCCGCCGGTCTCGGAAACGGCGGATTTCATATTATCCACCATTTGATGAAAGGCGTCACGCGATACGGGCATCCCCTCAAATGTTTCCAGTAACTGTACGTCCATGGAAAAGAGCATACGCAGGAAAGCCTCGCAATCGGATTTTAAGGATGTACCTGCATTGATGCCCGCCATGAGTACCGGCGTATACGCGGCGCCCGGCCCGTATAAAGACGGCACGGGTGTAAAAACACTGTCCTCCGCGCCCATGAACGTGTAAGGCGTGGAAAGCTGCATTAAATTTAATAAACGCGTGACAGTCAGCAAAGCGGAACCATTGACCAGCGCCTGCATTTCACCCATGTTAATCGCCCGGCCGATGTACACCCTTGAACCCCCGCCCCGAATACCGGCGTTGCGTTCAAACGGATTATCACGCGGGTCATAACTCTGACGGTTATACAGCGCCAGCATCGTATCCAGAAAGTCTTTAAAGGCAGGGCTCAAATAATCCGGCTTGCCGTTTATGCCTATAAAAGCGTTTTGACAGGCAGGATAAAAAAGCTCGAGTAACTGTTCCGGCGTACGCGGATAAAGAAGGTCCTGCACATCGTCCAGCGGCAGGTCCGGAAGAGACAACACGGAGATGCCGTCATGCATATGCTCCTTGTTGCCCCAGAGCGTATCTGTGTAGAACATCGCGGGCAAATAATAGACATGCCCGTCCGATGCGCGGCT
>WRFT01000221.1 GCA_009776385.1 Clostridia bacterium | reverse complement strand
GTGATATGGCCGCGTATCTTACAAGCCCATCGCCTCGCGCGCGCCGTCGTGTACAACCTGACCATCTATGGTGGTCAGAATGCCGCGTACAATTTCGTCTTCATGGTTTAAAACAAGCTTGCCTTCTTTTGTTAGGTATTTGACTAAATTGTAAAGGTTTTGCGAGAACATCCAGGAGGAGGATTCGGGAATCATACCGGGTATGTTTTTAATACCGATCAGTGTCACGTTGTGGTGTACTTCTGTCGTACCTGCCGGGGTGATATCACAGTTGCCGCCCTGGTCAATGGATATATCAACGAGGACAGAGCCGGGTTTCATTGTTTTAACCATGTCTTCGGTAACCAATATCGGCGCAATCTTTGACGGCACGAGCGCCGACAAGAAAACGATGTCCATTGACGGCAGAACCTCAGCCAGAACGGCGCGTTCCTTTGCGAGCCATTCTTCGGATAACGCCAGCGCGTATCCGCCTTCTCCGACAGCGGCTTCCTCCGGCACACCCAGATCAATAATTTTAGAACCGAGGGATTGTGCCTGTTCTACCGCGGCCGGTCGGATGTCCGCCGTGTGCACCACCGCGCCCAGGCGTTTGATGGTTGCCAGCGCCTGTAAACCGCTGACGCCCGCGCCGACGATCAGCGCTTGAATGGGTTTAATCATGCCCACGGCAGTGAATATTTGCGGTACAAACTTAGGCAGCGCGTCAGCGGCCAGCAAGACGCCCTTGTAACCCGCGCACGCGGACATAGAGGTCAGTGTGTCCATAACTTGCGCGCGCGATATACGCGGTATGCCATCCAGCGTAAGGCCCGTGACCCCCTTCTTTGCCAAAGCGCGCACCATATCATGATTAACGGGAGAGGCGGGGTGAATAAAGGTCATCAATACCTGTCCCGAATGCATCATATCCACTTCGTGTAAGTTTTGTTCGCTGTTAAACTGAGGCTCCTTCACCTTTAATATGACATCGGCGCGGGCGTAAATATCTTTCACATCCGCAACGAGTTTCGCGCCGGCTGCCGTATATTGTTCGTCATGGAAATACGCGCCCTCACCCGCACTCTGCTGTACCCATACCTCCGCGCCGTCTTGAACCAGCTTGCCCGCCGTTTCGGGTGTAACCGAGACACGTCTTTCACCCTGCATAATTTCTTTTGGGACACCGATAATCATTGGAAACCCTCCTTTTATATATTGCCTATTTGCAGTTGTTCCGGCCGTTATCATCCCGCCGTAACGGAAAAGAACAGCATGTTTCATAACACGTGAAAATCACAAGTGGTATTATACATACTGGGCGCTGACAGCGCTAGTTAAAACACCGGCGGTTTAATAAAAATTTTGTAAAAAATCCCGGGATTTAACAAAACAACTGAAATTGAATCTTGCAAAAACGAGATGAGAATAGTATAGTGCATGGGGATATATTAATATATGGGAGGGTACTTTCTATGAAACGTATGTCAACCCTTGTTTTCGCGTTGGTTATATGTCTTTGCTTGTCCGGAATCGCTTTGGCCGATGGTGTTTTAACCATCGTCTCTCCAAACAGTGACGGTCTCCTGTCCATCATTCCCGTTTTCGAAGCCAAGACCGGCATCACAGTGACCGTGGAGTCCTTAGGATCCGGAGATGCGATGAAGCGTATTGAAAGCGAGCGGGAAAACCCCACTTTCGATTTAATGTACGGCGGATCGCTGGCCAACTATGTAGCCAATGCCGGTTTATTCCAAGATTATCTGTCCCCCGAGGACGGCGAGCTGATAACCGAGTATCGTAATGTGCTGGGCTTCTGCACAAACTATACCATCGATGGCTCTGTGCTGTTGGTCAACACCGAATTGCTGGCCGAACTGGGCATTGAAATTAAGGGGTATGCCGACCTGCTTCAACCGGAATTAAAAGATAAAATTGTTTCCGCCGATCCCGTTGCCTCCTCCAGCGCGTTCTGCCAATTGACAAACATGCTGTTGGCCATGGGCGGGTATGAGTCCGAGGAAGCCTGGCAGTATGTGACGGATCTGTTTACAAACATCAACGGCAAGGTCGTCAGTTCCTCCAGCTCCGTGTACAAGGGCGTGTATAACGGCGAGTATGTGGTGGGCCTTACCTATGAGGACCCCTGCGTCACGCTGCTCAAGGACGGCGCCGATAACATTCAAATCATCTACCCCATAGAGGGAACGGTCTTCCTGCCGGCGCAGATTGGCATTGTGAATGATGCGAAAAATCTGGAGAATGCCCGTGCCTTCGTCGACTTTATGCTGTCAGAGGAAGCGCAAATCTTCTTTGGCGAGCAGACAACCAGCCGCCCCATCCGCCCGGTAGACGCGAAAAATGACTGGGTCATCCCGCTGGAAGATATCCACTTAATCTTCGAGGATTCTGCTTATGTAACCAGCCATACCGCGGAATTGAAGGAGAAAGTACAAGATATCATCATGGGTATTTAGTTTTCTTCCGCCAAGGCAAAAAAGCGGATGATAAAAACGGGGGATGCGAGGCACGCGGCCGAAGCGGTTTCACATCCCCTTTTTATGATGAATCAAGGCTGCCAATAAGGAAGGGGAAATCGTATGAGCGTTTCTATAGCCTTTGACAATGTGGTAAAGAAATACGGAAACCATACCATCATACAGGGGTTAAGCCTCACCGTGAACGATGGCGAGTTTTTTACGCTTTTAGGCCCCAGCGGATGCGGGAAAACGACGCTGCTGCGTATGGTAGCGGGGTTTAACTCCATCGAAGGCGGAACCATTGCCTTCAATGGCACGGTCATTAACGATATTCCCCCGGCTAAACGTAATATCGGCATGGTCTTTCAAAACTATGCCGTCTTCCCGCACATGAACGTCATGCAGAACGTCGCCTTCGGCCTCAAAAACCGTCATTTGCCCGCGGACGAAATACGCCGGCGTTTGGATGAAATACTGGATATCGTGCATATAACCGAATATGCCAAACGGATGCCGGACAGGTTGTCCGGCGGACAGCAGCAGCGCGTGGCGTTGGCCCGCGCCATTGTCATTCACCCCAATGTGCTTTTAATGGATGAACCGTTATCTAACTTAGATGCCAAGCTGCGTCTGGAAATGCGTAACGCCATTCGCACCTTGCAAAATACCATGAATATCACCACCATTTACGTCACGCACGATCAGGAAGAGGCGATGGCTGTTTCCGACCGCATTGCCGTGATGAACGAAGGGCAAATACAGCAGGTAGGCGCGCCG
>WRFT01000220.1 GCA_009776385.1 Clostridia bacterium | reverse complement strand
TTCCGTACAACCCACCCCGGCTATCTGGGGGCATGTGAACACCGCCCTGGGGATGGCATTGTAATCGGCGGGCGTCCTCTCCCCGTTGGCAAACAGGTTATCGCAAAGGAGCTGCGCTTCATAGTTGGCCTTGTGCCGCATCTGAAACTTGCCGTTAATATCTCCCAGCGCGTAGATATGCGGCGCGGACGTCTCTAAAAACGCGTTTGTCCGAATCCACCCGCGCGCGTCCGCGGCGACGCCCGCGTTATCAAGCGCCAGGGTGTCCGCGTTAGAGCGTATGCCCGAGGCGATGAATAGCGCGTCGCAGTCAATGTCACTGTATGTGCCCGAGGCGTTGACTACCCGTACGCGTTTCTTTCCGTTCACGGTTTGAAGGGAGGTGATGGTCTCGCCAGTGCGTATGCGCACCCCGTTTTGTGAAAGCTTACGGGTGACGAACGCCGAGATATCCTCATCCTCTTTTTTCAGCACGCGGTCCGATCGCTCAATGATGGTAACCCGCGAGCCGTACGCCGAGAAGATATGCGCGAACTCCAGGCTGATGGAACCGCCGCCGTACAGCACCAGATGCGGCCATGGCTTGTCCGGGAAGTGTGTGCCGAAGAACCGTTCGGAGGTTAAATACCCGGCTTCCTCAAGCCCTTCTATATCGGGCACGAAAGAACGGGCGCCGGCGGCAATCACGATACGGCTGCCCCGAATAATATCATCCGCCCTGCCGTCGTCATAACGCACAACCAAAGTGTTCGGGTCTTTGAAGGATGCCGTTCCGGTGTAGAGGGTCAAGTGGTCCATATTTTCAAAATTCCGGCGTATGTCATCGCTGAAGCGTATCTGCTCCCACATACGGGCGGCGGCTGTCTCCCAATCGATACCGGGCCGCACTGCCTTGACGCCAAACCTTTCCGCCCGCTCCGCTTCCCTGATAAAATCGGCGGGATAGACCAGCATTTTTGAAGGGATACATCCCTTGGTAAGGCAGGTGCCGCCCATTTTCGCGCGCTCTACCAAGGCGCAGCGCCATCCGTGTTCCGCCGCCTGTTCCGCGACAATCAAGCCCGCTCCGCTGCCGATGACAACCAAGTCAAACATGTCCATAGGCTTCGTCCCTTTCCGTTAGCGCGGCCGTTCACCGATGTCCGCGGCCGCCAAAACAACGGATTCATCTTATCAGCAGGGGGTATGGCTGTCAAACGCGCAAGGCCTTGCGCCTTGTATAAAAGTTGTCTGAATGGTATGATGTTGTCAGGTTATCAGTCCGCATAAACGCATTGTAACGGGAGGGAAATTTCTATGAAAAAAACATTGCTCCTGCTGTTATCCTTCATGCTCCTTATACACGGCTTGGCCGCGGCCGCCCCGGCGCAGGCAGATGCCCTGACCATCGTCTATACAAATGACATGCATTCCTATGTGGAGCCTTTCATGATAGAAGCGGACGGTGTTTCGCGTGAAGCGGGCGGTTTTGCCCGCCGCAAGACGCTGATTGACGCGCTGAAAGCCGAAAAGGATGCCGTTTTTGTATTAGACTCCGGGGATTTTGCCATGGGTACGCTCATTCAAACCGTCTACCGCGAACGCGCGAGCGAACTGAGGCTGTTGGGCGCTATCGGCGTGGACGCGACCACGATAGGCAACCATGAACTGGATTTTAGGGACAGCGGCTTTGCGCAAATGCTTCAAACGGCCATCGCCGCCAAAGGCCCTTTGCCTTTGCTGGTGATGGCTAACCTCACGGCGCCGGATGCAACCGTACAATCGGCGCTGGATGCCTACGGCGTTGCGCCGTATAAGGTCATCGACAGAGGCGGCATACGCATGGCGGTCATCGGGTTGATGGGCGTGGAATCGCTGGCGACGGCGCCCATGACAAAGTTTGCCTGGGAACCGGTTGCCGACGCGGCCAAACGCGTTGTCAAGCAAATTAAGGAGAATGAAACGGTCGATATCATCGTCGCGCTCTCCCACACGGGATTGAGTAAAGACACGGCCAAATCGGAAGACGAACAATTGGCCAAGGCGGTGCCGGAATTGGATGTCATCGTCAGCGGCCATACGCATACATACCTTCCGGAACCCATCACCGTCGGGCATACGCACATCGTCTCTCAGGGGGAGTACGGTGAGTATTTCAGCCAGATAACTCTGGAAAGGCGCGCGGACGGACGATGGGATATTTCCGGCCACAGCCACCGCGTCATCGAGGATAGCGTCGCGGAAGATGAGCGCGTTGCCGAGATGGTGGCAGGTTTCATACAGGATGCGTCCGATTTGTATCTTTCATTGTACGGCTATACCGCCGATCAAGTGTTGGCTAAAAATCCTCACGCTTTCGTTCCGCTCAGCGATTTCGGGCGCGTCTTGCGCGAGGAGACGCTGGGCAACCTCATCAGCGACGCTTTCCGTTACGCGGTGCAAAAGGCGGAGGGGCCTGATTATGAAGAAATCACCATGGCCATGACGGCGCACGGGCTCGTTCGCGGAAGCCTTGCCAAGGGCGATGTCACGGTAGTGGACGCCTTTAATATTTCATCTCTGGGGTTCGGCGCGGACGGGTCGCCGGGGTACCCGCTCATCTCCGTTTATATCACCGGTGAGGAACTGCGTACGGCCGCGGAGGTGGATGTGTCGGTCTCATCCCTCATGTCCGCGGCGCAGCTGTACCCCTCAGGCGTATGCTGGTCATACAACCCCCATCGGATGATTTTGAACCGCGTCACCGACGTTTGGATTGAAAAAAGCGACGGCGCGCGTGAGGAAATAGAGGATAAGAAGCTGTATCGCATCGTGACCGGCCTGTACTGCGCGCAGATGCTGTCGGCTGTGGAAAGCAAATCATTCAAGCTTCTGTCCATCACGCCGAAGAACAAAGACGGCAGTGTCATGACCGATTTTGAGGCGAATATCATTCTTGACGCGCAGGGCAGGGAACTGAAGGAGTGGGCGGCCATCGCGGATTACCTTCAGTCTATGGGCACGGTCAGCGACGCCTATGCCACGACACAAAACCGAAAAGTATCCCAGCCTGATGCCTCCGTCGGCGCGTTTTTTAGCCATCCCAACCGGGTGGGGATGCTGGCGTTCGGTATTATCGCGCTGCTGCTTATCCTGATCGCTTTGGTTATTACACTAATTGTACTGTGTAAAAAAAGAAAGAAGCAGCGCCGGGCGAAAGCCGCAGCTAGCCTGTAATAAACCGGGCAAGCTTTCGAAGGTCCGCTTGAGGATGCAGGGCGACAACCCGGCGGGACAGCGCCTCAAACGCTTGCGTCGGGGTCATCGCCGCCGCTTCT
>WRFT01000219.1 GCA_009776385.1 Clostridia bacterium | reverse complement strand
GTTTTTCCGGTAGGTCTTCATGTGAACAGCTCCTTATTGCTTATTACACTTGCCTGTTCTATTAAACATTATTTGCGTCGATTTGTATATATGCCATCCTTTAAGAACCCTGCCCATAATACGCGGAAGATGGACAATACCCGGCGGTTTATGCTACTATCAGGGTGTTTTAATGCCCTTATACAGGTTGCCGGGCGGTAGTTTCAACTCCCGCCGCGGATAAAGAGGCGTATGATTACGGATCCGCTGCTCCATTGCCATGAAGGGGAGGGACAACGATATTTTCCTTAAAAGACGACGACAGTGCATAATAGCTTCCCTCAAAGACGAAAAAAAGGCCTTGCAAAGCGAAGTCAAAGCTTTAAAGAGCGAGGCGTACTCCCTTCATTTGGAGTTATCCTCTTTTCGCTTTTTAATCGGCACCGTATGCGTTGAAGCCGTCACATCCATCAAGGGGTTTTTAAGGTTCCCGCTTTCCGTATACAGGCTGCTTAAAGAAGGCGCCCGCAGAAAAAAGACGGAAGGTCCGGCCTTTCATTCTAATAAGGCGCGGTCCGAGACAACGGCTGCCGCGTTCAGTCAAACGCCGTCCGCCGCACGGTCCCGCTTTAACCGCGAAGCCGTATTGGAAATGAACAGATCCCTAGTTAGGGGAGATTACATAGACCCGGACCGTCCGCCGGTTTCCGTCATTCTCCTCCACCGAACAGAGCAAAAGGGGCAGGCCGCTCTCTTTGCCTCCTTTCGGTCTGCCGTGTTTTATGATAACTATGAGATAATCGTTTTAGACAATGTTTTAACGGATGCTTCAACGGCCTTCTTAGAAAAGGAAAAGCGGCAGACAGATAAACCCTTCCTTATTGTACGGGGCAGCCCGTCCCTCACTTTCTCACAGGCGGCTAACCTGGCCGCCGCGCACGCAAGCGGATCGTTTTTGGTATTTTTGTGTTCCGACACCGAGGTTACCGACTACTGGTTGGATGAGCTTTTATGGGCGGCGCAGGAGCATCCCTGTGCGGGCATCTTCGGCGCAAAGCTAGTTTATCCAGGCGCGCCGGATAACCCGATTTTTCAAGACAACAATTATCGCATCGCGCGGGCGGGCATCGTGTTTCAAGCCGGCCTTAACGGCGAGGATTCCGTTTACAAGCCCGTACATCGGAGCTTTGGTAAAAACGCCTTTACGGACGGCACGGATGATACGCGGGATACCGCGGCTGTCAGCGCGGATGCCTTGATGATAAACAAAGCGCTATTCGTCACGCTGAACGGATTTGACGCCCCATATGAGGAGGGCTATGCCGGCGCGGACCTCTGCCTGAGGGCGCGGCAGGAAGGGCATGGTGTCAGGTTCACCCCTTCTTCCTTGGTTATATGGCAGGACGGAACGCGGCCTGCGGACGATGGCCTTACCGCCGCGAACCCGGGGGATGCAGCAAGCGACAAGGCATTTCAGGACAGATGGCAAGTTTATCTGACAGATGCCGTCTTTCGGGACAGACTTGACGGCGGCCTGGTTTTTAGTGAAACCCCGCTGCGCATTGTCTTTATTGTCACGCAAGCCGGCGCGGGTACTCAAGCGGGCGATTATTTTACCGCGATGGAACTGGCCGAAGCTCTTGCAAAACGCGGATGCGAGATACTATACAGGGAAACCATAAACCACGGCGCGTACCCCGATGGGGATCCCGAAACACATGCGGACGTGCTGATTTCCATGCTGCACACGTATGATGTATCCTACGCTAAGGAACGCAACCCGCGCCTTGTCACCATCGCGTGGATGCGCAACTGGTTTGACGGCTGGTGTGATAATTCGTCCGTCACGCAATATGACATTCTGCTTACCACGAGCCGGCCGGCTTGTGATTACGTTGCCGGGCGGCTGGGGCGCGAACCGCTTTTATTTCCTATCGCGGCCAACGCGAAACGGTTTTTAGATGAACTGCAAAAACCGGACATCCCTTATGAGCAAAGACGTTATCAATCGGACTATGTTTTTACGGGCAGCTACTGGAATCATCCCCGAGACATCGCCGGTTTACTGGACCCGGCAGGCATGCCTTACCGTTTGCGCCTATTCGGGGCTAACTGGGAGATGTTCCCGCATTTAGCGGGCCGGGCCTGCGGATTTATACCCTATGAGGATATCCCTAAAGTATATAAATACACCCAACTGGTTTTAGACGACGCGAACCACACCACCAAGGCGCTCGGCGCCGTGAACAGCCGCGTCTTTGACGCGCTTGCGGCAGGCAGGCTCGTACTGACAAACGGCATGACGGGCGCGGCGGAATTGTTCGGCGGCCTGCTGCCCGTTTTTTCCACGAAGGAGGAACTGCGCGCGCTGATAGACTATTATATGGAGCATCCCGAGCAGAGAGAAGAAAAAGCCAAGGCGCTGCAGGCCATCGTGCTGGCAAACCATACTTATGACATCCGCGCGGAACGGCTGCTTAACATTTTACGGGAATTCGCGGACGGGCGGACAAACGCGCGCGGCACGGATGCCCCGCTGATTTAACCCGCTAAGATAAGCTTGGCCAATGTTATCGGATCGAGCTGAACGCCATCTTTATAACACCGCATACTGCCCGCCGAGATTTCATCGATAAGCACAATCTTATTATCATGTTTTCCGAACTCATACTTAATATCGTACAGGACGATGCCTTTTTGCAGCAGGATTCCGGCTATCAGCCCGGTGATTCTTTGGGTGTAATCGCGCAGCACGCCATACTCGCCGGCCTTTAGAATACCCAGCTCCACGAGGGAATCCTCCGTAATGAGGGGATCGCCGCGGTCATCATCCTTGACGGTTACCTCAAACAGGTGATGCAGTATCTGCCCCTCCCGGGCATACAGGCCGTAACGCCGAATAAATGAGCCCGTGGCGACGCATCTGCACACACATTCCAGCCCGTGGCTGAAAAGCTGCGCGGGAAGGACGGTCATTGTGTTTTCGCTTTCGTCAAATGAAACCATATGTGTCGGAATGCCAAGCTGCCCGATGCGCTGAAAGAAAAACCCGCTCATGCGCAGAGAGGAGACGCCCATGCCCTGAATGGTCAACCCGACCTGGTTTTCACCGGGGTCAAACACACCGTCTTTCCCCGTCGCGTCATCTTTAAAAACCAGGACGACGGTATTATCGTCAGGCGACTTGTAGACATCCTTTGTCTTGCCCCGTTTTACCAGCGTTAACCCTTCCAAACTCATATGCCCTGCCTCCCCGTTCATGGGCGCCGGATGCGGCGCCGTATTTTATTTTAGCTTCACCCAAATCGCCAGTATGATGAGTTCCAGCGTGTAGATGCCGCCCAGGCAGGCGTACAGCGCCCCGTG
>WRFT01000218.1 GCA_009776385.1 Clostridia bacterium | reverse complement strand
GAGCCGGTTGTATCCGGAACACAGGGTAATATCGTCATTCTGTATACCAATGATATGCACTGCGCAATCGGCGGAAATATAGGCTTGGACGGTGTCGCCGGGCTTAAAAAACATTACCAGGATATTGGTGATTCGGTGGTGTTGGTAGACGCCGGCGATGCCATACAAGGCGAACCCATCGGTACGCTGTCCGCGGGCGCGTCCGTCGTGGAAGTCATGAACGCGGCGGGCTACGACTTTGCCACGCCCGGCAATCATGAGTTTGACTACGGGATGGACAATTTTTTAACCCTTGCCGGCGAACTCGCCCAGTATACCTATTTATCCTGTAATTTCACGGATCTGCTTACAGGTCAACCTGTGTTCGCGCCTTACGCCATTGTTGAGATGGCCGGCAAAAAGGTCGCCTTCATGGGTATCAGCACGCCACGTACATTAACCTCAACCACGCCTGCTTTCTTCAAGGACGCGCAGGGGGAGTATATTTACGGGTTCTGTCAAGACTTAACGGGTGAAGCGCTCTACGCCTGTGTGCAGGCAACGGCTGACGCGGCGCGCGCCGAAGGCGCGGACTATGTCATCGCGCTGGCGCATTTGGGGATAGCCTATGATGAGTGCACCCCCTATACATCCAGCGAGGTCATTGTGGCCACATCCGGTATCGACGCCGTGCTGGACGGTCATTCCCACAGCGTTATAGAGGGTGAAATCGTTAAAAACAAAGACGGCGCGGATGTTCTTTTAACCTCGACCGGAACGAAATTAAACAGTGTAGGTACATTGATCATCACGCCGGACGGGGTGATGTCTTCCTTCCTGACGCGCCGTTATGTGGATGCGGATGTCACCAAGCTTATCGGTGAAATCAACGCGAAGCATCGTGAAACGCTCGCGCAGGTGGTCGCGCAGACCGATGTGCCCCTGGTGATTAACGAGCCCTCCACCATTGGCACGGATAATGTCGTGCGCATCGTACGCAACGCCGAAACCAATCTGGGCAATCTGTGTGCCGACGCTTACCGTTTTGTGTCCGGGGCGGATATTGCCTTTGTTAACGGCGGCGGCGTCCGCGCGGATATCGCCGCGGGGGAAATTACTTATAACAACATTTTAACGGTGCATCCCTACGGGAACGAAATGTGTGTGATTGAGGCCAGCGGCCAACAGATTCTGGACGCGCTTGAAACAGGCGCCAGGGCCGTACCGGCCGAGAACGGCGGATTCCTGCAGGTATCGGGTTTAACATATGAAATTCATACCTATATCGAATCGTCTGTCGTGATGGATGAGGTGGGTATGTTTACGCATGTCGATGGTGAGTACCGTGTCAAGAATGTGAAGGTTGGCGGGGAAGACTTGGTATTGGATAAGATATACACGCTGGCTTCTCATAACTTTATGCTCAAGAGCGGCGGCGACGGTATGGCTATGTTCTTGGGCTCACCGCTTTTGCAAGACAGCGTCATGCTGGATAATCAAGTTCTGATGAATTATATTATCGACGGTTTGGGCGGTATTGTTGGGGAACAGTATGCCGATCCCTACGGAGAAGGCCGTATTATCGCGGTAACGGAACCATAAAAAACCCATGCTGGATGAGGGCGCCTATTTCGCGCGGTATATGCGGCTCGCCTTGAAACAGGCGGAGTTAGCGTACCGCGCGGGAGAGGTGCCCGTTGGCGCTTTGGTTGTAAAAAGCGATCGTGTACTGGCGGCTCGCCGTAACGAGCGGGAGCGAAGCTGCGATCCTACGGCGCACGCGGAGATGCTGGCTGTCAAGGACGCTGCCGCCGAACTGGGTTGTTGGCGTTTATCGGGATGTGACGTCTTTGTGACGTTGGAACCATGCCCCATGTGCGCGGGCGCGTTGCTCACAGCCCGCGTGGCGCGTGTCATCTTTGGCGCGTTCGACCCGAAACAGGGTTGCTGTCAAAGCGTGTACGAACTAACGTCAGATCCGTTATTAGGCGGCGCCTGCCGTGTACACGGCGGTATTTTAGAAAAGGAATGCGCGGCACTTCTTAACGCGTTCTTCAAAGAAAGGCGGCGGGAGGTTCCGTACGCGCGGCCTGTTACATGATTCAAACAATTATCACAGACTGTGACGATACGCTGTTAAGGGAAGACGGAACGCTGTCAGCTTATACGGTAAATGTCATCAACCGCGTGCAAGCCAAAGGTGTTCGCGTTATTTTGGCGAGCGGCAGGGCCCGAGCGTCCCTTCTTCCCATTATGAAAGCGCTTGGCCTCACAGGCCCTTATATTGCCTGTAACGGCTCATTCACGGCCGACGCGGGGACCGGCGAGGTTTTTGAGGCATTGTATCTGCCGGTAGATGATGCCAAAAGATGCGCGCGTTTTTATGAGGACAACGATATGTACGCACAATTTTATATCGGAGACCTGTTCTTTTATAATAAAAAAAACGCGTACAACCGATATTACACGAGGGGAACCGGTTTGAAAGGTGTATATGCGGGTGAACTCTCCGCGGCGATAAACGAACCGATTGCCAAGCTTTTGGGGATTGACGAGCCAAACAAAATCACGCAAGCTTACCATCAAGCCGTGGTATGTTTAAGCGGGATTGCGTCTGTTGTCATCAGTCGTTCTAACTTCTTGGAAATGGAGCCCGTTGGTGCCACGAAAGGAGAGGCGTTGGCAAGGCTTGCCCGCCGCCTGGGTATCGACCCGCAAACCACCATCGCTTTCGGTGACGGCATCAATGATATGACGATGATTCAATGGGCAGGATACGGCGTCGCCGTTGAAAACGCGCGGGAGGAAGTAAGAGCCTGCGCCCGGTATATCTGCCCGCCAAACACGCAGGACGGTGTAGCCAGAATGATAGAGGAACTCGTCCTCAAGGAAGGTACGCATGATTAGCGCGGACGCGTTTGCCAAGGAGTTAGAGCTTGTAGAGCTATCTGCGCCGGCGGAGGCGGAATGGGATATCCGCACGGCGGATTTAAATAGGCCGGGCATGCAATTTTGCGGCTATTTTGAGCATTTCCCGTTCGACAGGCCGCAGCTCATCGGCCGCGCGGAAATGACATACTTAGAATCGCTGGATGACACGCAGCGCCTCGAGGTGCTTGCGCGTTATTTTTCTTACCCGATTCCTTGCGTCATCGTCTGCCGTAATATGACGCCGCCGCGTGTGTTATTGGAACAAGCCGCCGCCAAAGGCATCGCCGTTTACAGAAGCCATCAAATCACCACGCGTTGTGTCTTTACGGTCGTCAATTTCCTTACCCGAAGCCTGGCGCCCCGCGAGACACGGCATGGCGTATTGTTGGATGTTTATGGCATAGGGGTACTGCTGGCAGGCAGCAGCGGTGTAGGCAAGAGTGAGGCGGCGT
>WRFT01000217.1 GCA_009776385.1 Clostridia bacterium | reverse complement strand
TCTACGCGCGGGCTTTTAAAGCTCGCCCAAGAACGGGAAGATGTTTTTCTGGTCACCGGCGATTTGGGGTTCGGCGTACTGACACCTTTCCTGGAGCGTTTCCCCCGTCAGTATTTAAACGCCGGCATCGCCGAACAAGCCATGACGGGCATTGCGGCGGGGCTTGCCTTGGAGGGGCGAACGGTCTTTACGTATTCCATCGGCAACTTTCCCACATTAAGGTGCTTAGAGCAGATTCGCAATGACTGCGCCTATCACCGGGCCAACGTCAAAATTGTTTGCGTGGGCGGCGGCTTCGTCTACGGCGCGTTGGGTATGAGCCATCATGCCACGGAGGATGTGGCCATCATGCGCGCGCTGCCGGGCGTGACCGTGTTTACACCGGGCGACCCTTTGGAAGTGGAAGCGATTATGCCGGTATTATACGCCACGCCCGGCGTCTGTTATCTGCGCCTGGGGCGGGGCGGTGAGCCGCGCGTCCATGAAAAACTGCCTCAGGATTTCCGCGTCGGCAGCGCGCTGCCCGTGTATACGGGGAACGCCGGATACGTCTTTTCCTGCGGGGGCATTTTGCCGGAATGCGACGCGGCCGTTCGCGCCCTACGGGCGGAAGGGGCGGACATCGCGCTGGTTTCTTTTCCTACCGTCAAACCCGCCGATACGGCGTTTATTAAGCATGCCGCGCGCACCGCGCCTTTTATCCTTACCGTGGAAGAACACTCCGTTCTGGGCGGATTGGGCGGCATGGTTTGCGAAACGGTGGCGGGGCTGTCCGGCGCGCGCGCCGTGGTGTCGCGCCTGGGGCTGGAGGATACCTATGCGTCCGTCGTCGGTTCACAGGCCTACCTGCGCGCGCATTACGGGCTGGACGCCGCGGGCATCACCGGGCGGATACGCACATTGTTGGAGGAAACACGTGGATAGAGACGCGCTGAGCCCCATACAAAAAGAGTTGCTGGGCCAGTTTACGGATGTTAAGCGGGTGCTGGACAGCCATTCCATTCCGTACACCCTCACCTGTGGGACGCTTTTGGGCGCGGTTCGCCATCAAGGGTTTATCCCGTGGGATGACGATATCGATATCCTGTTGACACGCGCCGATTTTCAGCGCTTCGAGGCCTGTTACCCCCATGAGGCGGACAGCAGATACCAAATTACCTATACCAATACTTGGACGCCCAGAATCATGTCGGCGGATGCCGCGGTCGAGGGCGCGTACCTTGATTTGTTTATTCTGGATAACTTCCCGGATTCGGCCGCGGGGCGTTTTTGGCGTGTGTTGCTGCTGCGCCTCTTGCAAGGAATGCTCAAGCATGACACGGATTACAGCCGTTTTTCTACAACACAGCGGATGCTGTTAGGAACGACACGCGCTTTGGGCGCGGCATTTTCCGTCAAAACCAAAACGCGCTGGTACACAAGGTTGTCCGCCGCGACCAAGCGTTCCGGCATGGTGCATAAGTCCAACGGGGAATATAAGCATCTGCCCCACGCGCTGAACCCTTCCGTCTATGCAAGCCGGGTGGAGGGCGTCTTTGAGGGGTTAAGCGTTTGGCTTCCGGCGGATTATCACGGGGAACTCACGCGTTTCTTCGGGCCCGATTACATGACGCCTCCGCCTCCCGAGGCGCGCGTCGCCAAGCATACCCGGCCATGAACCGAACCAAGCGCTTCGCGCTGAATTTATGCGCCACGGGCGCCTATCAGCTGACGGCCATGCTGATGGGGTTTCTCGTGCCCGCGCTGATGATTCGTTACTATTCCGATGAATTAAACGGGCTGATTGTTTCCGCGGCGGAGTTCATTAATTATTTCAGGCTCGTGGAAGCGGGCCTGGCAAGCGTGGCGGTATACAGCCTGTACAAACCGCTCGCGGAACGCGACAACAACGGCGTCAACGCCGTGATATCCGCCGCGCGCGCGTATTATAATAAGACGGCGCTGCTCTTTACGGGCGTGACACTGGCTTTCGCCTCGGTCTATCCGTTTATTGTAAAGGTCTCGGCGCTTAACGCGCCGGGCGTTTTTATGTTAGCGCTGATCATGGGCCTATCCGGCGCGTTGGACATGCTGACGCTGGCGCGCTACCGCGTGCTGCTTACTGCGGACCAAAAAACCTATGTCGTCTCCTTCGCCTCCATGGCCTCTTTGGCGCTGCAGACGCTGCTCATTACCGTGCTGAGCCTGATGCGGGTGTCTGTTTTAATCGTCAGGCTCGCGGCGGGCTTGACCATTTTACTGCGGACACTTATTTTACGCGTGTATGTTAAACGGCATTATCCTTACGCGCACGGGCGCGCGAAGCCCGATAAATCCGCGCTGCGCCAGCGCTATGACGCGCTTTACAACCAACTGACCACGGCGCTGCAGCAATCACTGGGCATCATTCTTACCACCTTCCTGTCCGGAAGCACCGAGACGGTGAGCGTTTACGGCATCTATCACATGGTGGTCATCGGCCTGTGGGGCATCTTAAAGATGGTTACCTCCGGCATTTACTCCTTCTTTGGCGAAATCATCGCCCGCGGGGATACGGAACGCTTGAAACGCGTCTACAACGATTTTGAATGCTTCTATCTAATGCTGATTACCGTCGTTTTCTCCGCCGCGCTCATTTTGATTATGCCCTTTGTCAACCTGTACGCGCGCGGGTTCATCCCGGGCTATATTCAGCCGCTGTGGGGCGTGCTTTTCGTCTTACAAGGCTTGACGGACCAACTGCATATGCCTCTGGACTTAATGATTACCGCCGCGGGCGCTTTTAGGCAAACACGGCACCACAACACGTCTCAAACGGCGGCGGCGGTGCTCCTGGGCGGCCTTTTAGGCATGGCGGCCGGTGTGCCGGGCGTTCTTTGCGGCATCATTCTATCCAACTTGCTGCGCGGCGCCATGCAGCTGGCTTTTGTACCCAAGCACATTACCAAGCTGCCCGCGCGAAAGACGCTTCTGCGCGTCCTGCGCGCGCTGCTCACCGTCGCGCTTGTCAGCCTGCCCTTCTGGCTTAACCCGCTGACGCCCGTTCGTTTCATCATTTGGGTGCTTCAGGCGGCGGGCGTCACATTAGGCTGCGCCGCGGCGGCCTTCCTTTCCGCTTGGCTGTTTGACCGCGAGGCTACACGCTCACTGATAAAAAGGCTCACGGCCCTGGCCGGTGGGCGCAAAAAGGCTCCGTAAATAAGCGCTTAGCGCTATGTCGATTCCCGCACTACCAGCTCAGGTAATGTTGTATAATTACTTGTATTATCTAACATTCTAACACATCTTTTCGTTTGTGTCAGGTACTGTGATAGAATTATTGTCAGACAACCCGCGTAACGCGTATCTTGCGCGTTAAAAGAAGTCCGCCAGATAGTTCTTTTTGC